>URUZ01000149.1 GCA_900551225.1 uncultured Clostridium sp. | reverse complement strand
CTAATACAATCTATTTATTTCTGTAAAAAAATGATACAATAGAAGCACTTAGATATACAGGAGGATGATTATGGATACTTTTTTTAAACAGATGAATGAAGCGTATATCAGCAAGCACTATCCCAAGGGGTCTGTATTCGCCGCAGTACAGAAGAACAGCCAGAAAAACAACGCCGCAAGCTATGTGTTCCTCGTATTGCTGCTGGTCCTCTCCGGCGCCCTCTCCGCATTTGGGATTGTAAGAACCCTGGAGTTCCAGCAGAGCGGTGAGAGCGACATGGTGAGCGCCGGTATATTTATCATTGCCGTGGGCCTCGTTCTCTGTGCCCTTTCCATTGTGCTTATGGTTGTTGTGAAGAAGCGGAGCCACGGGAATGTACAGGAATGGATCAAAGAGAGCGCCAAAAACAGCCAGCTGAGCGAAGATGAGATCCATCAGTTTGAGAGCCAGGCACTGGCTGCAGACAGCTGCATCCTGAACCTGGCGGGCAAGGTCAATGCCGCTTTATCCGGAGCCAGAGACGGCATTTTGACGAAGGATTACATCTACCTGGCAGATGGAAACAATACGGTTATCAGGCGCAGCCACATTATGTGCGCACTTCTGGAGGACTGTGTCATCTATACCACAGTCAACAAAAAGAGGACCCCCATGCACTATCTCAACATTCTCATTGTCTCAGACAAAGGGGTCCGGGCTTCGGCGGAAACCACCAAGGAGGCAGGACGGGCGCTGCAGGCTCTGCTGCTGGAGCAAAATTCCAATATTGACATCAGGGACGGTTCTGTTCTGACGGAAAAGGGATGTGAAGAATACATAAAAGAGCGGCTGGACGGCCGGGTATAACGATGAACCGCAGGCTTTGTGGGCGTTTCACCGCGAACAAAAATCCGGGGCAGCTGCCCCGGATTTTCTATAGGATAGGTATGATCCCTACCTGTTTCTACCCCTTGCCTCAATCGCAATCGCTGTTTCCAGGCGGTTCTGTCTGAGGCCGTATATCTCATCGCAAAGATTTGGAACTGTGCAGGCGTGGTTGGGTACCACGGACACGCGGTCTCCCACAGCCCAGGAGATCCCCTGGCCGCAACGCACAAATCCATGCTCCTCATTGAGCTTGGTGATGACGGCTCCCGGTTCCTCAGGAATATATCCGAAGCCCTCCCAGTATCCCACATGGTCGGTGGTCAGGGTCTTGGAACCTGCGTCGATAATGGCTGTAAATGGGTCCGGACGGGCCACCACTGTGACCCAGACCCTCATGGCGCAGCGCTCCAGCGGAACCATGCCAATGGAGAGCAGGGCATTGTCGTTGAAAATGTAATTGCCGGCCCTGACTTCAGTCAGCCCTTCCAGCTCCTCCGGAAAACGGATGGAGAAGGAGGAGCCGCCGCTAAGCACCTTCATGTCAAAGCCAAGGGATGACAGCATGGACGCGCATTCTACAATCTCATCCCGCTCCCTGCGTGCTCTGAGCCGGATCTCCTCCGGCGTCCTGCAGCCGTAGATATCACCTCCGTAATACTCCACGCCCTCCACGGCAATCCCCTTCAGTCCCATCAGGCTTTTTCCGAATTCTTCCAGATCTTTACCGGGCTTTAAGCCTCCGCGGCAGATTCCCCCGTCCAGCTCCACCAGAACGGACAGCGGTACTCCCATGGCTTCCCCCAGCTCCGACAGGCCTTTGGCGCCGGCCAGGCTGTTGACGATGGTGCGGACTCTGATCCCCCGCTCCGCAAGGCGGCGGTAGCGCTCCAGTTTGTCCCTGCCGATCAGCGGGTAAGCTACCAGGATATCCGCGATGCCTCCGTCCGCCATGGCCTCCGCCTCTCCCAGCTTTGCACAGGTGATTCCCCTGCAGCCCAGCTCCTGCTGGCGTCTGGCCAGAAACACGCTCTTATGTACCTTAATGTGAGGTCTGTGGACAATATGGTACTTAGCCAGTTCCTCCACTGCCTGGATAATATTGCGTTCCGCCGTATCCAGGTCAATCTGGACAGACGGCGTTGACTGGTAATCCATAGACGCCCTCCTTTACTCCGCGATCTCCACCACCAGCTCCACTTCCACCGGAATGTCTGTGGGCAGCACGTTGGTTCCCAGGGCGCAGCGTGTATGCCTGCCGGCCTCCCCGAACACCTCCACCATCAGGTCCGAAGAGCCATTGATCACTGAGGGCTGCTCCGTAAACCGGCTGTCGCTGGCCACAAATCCCTTCAAATGCACCACCTGCTTCACCCTGTCCAGATCGCCCAGGTAGTGTTTCAGCTGGGCCAGCAGATTGATGCCGCAGTAACGGGCGGCCTGATATCCCTCCTCTCTGCTCACCTCCTGTCCCACCTTGCCGGTGAACATCTGCTTTCCGCCGATGATCGGACCCTGGCCGGACACAAACAGCAGGTTCCCGCTCTGCTTACACACCGCGTAGGTGGCCACAGGAAGGGGCGGCACCGGTAATTCTATTCCAAGCTCTGCAATTCTGTTTTCTATATTCATAACTGACTTTCTCTCCTATTTTCCAGGACTATGCCTCCTGGCTGTCATCTGAAGAGAGGTTCTCATTCCCGCCGCCATTTTCTGCCCGGATCATTCCCAGATATTTATAAAGGGTATATTTTGATATATCCAGGTACTCACAGGCAAATGCACCGGCATGGGTAATCAGGAAAAATCCTTTGCCGTCCAGATAGCGAAGAACCTCCACCTTATCCTCTCTCGTCATGTCGCCGGATGGCTTGTCCACTATTTTTTTACTTTCCCCAATGAAGAATTCCACCAGGTCCTCCACATTATTTGCGAAGACTTCCTCAATCTCAGATTCGTTGGGAACCATGGTGAATTCCTGCAGGCTTTTCTGCATTTCCGTCATCTGGGTAATATCCGAATTAATACAGAGGGAGCCTACCACCTTCCCTTTATCATCCCGGAAGTACAGTGTCGATGAGCGCAGTAAACGTCCCTCTGCGGTCTTGGTGAAATAGTTGTAAATGTCACCGTTGGCACTGGGGGGATTGCGCAGAACCTCCAGCCCCAGATTAGTGCCTCCGTCCCCCACCTTGCGCCCCGTAATCCAGTTATTTTCGATCGCCACAATGGTATGCTCATAATCTTTGGTCAGGTCATGCAGAATAATCTCAGAGTTCTTCCCGAACTGGGCTGCCAGCATTTCTACCAGACGCTGTAAGTTGCTCATTTCATCGTTAATATTTTTCACAGATACCACCTCTTTGCCTTTTTCCACATTATACCATAACCACTAAACTCGGGGAAGACTTCGTTAAGCTCAAGACCTCGTTAAGCCCAAGACCTCATCAAGTCCCCTTAAGCAATTCCCCAAAACACCCATCCATCCATTTCCCGCCCTCGCCGGCCACCTTCCCGTTCACTGTCACCATGCAGATGCCTTCAGGAAACCGGTCTGGCTGTTCATAGGTGGCGCGGTCTGAGAACGCCGACGGGTCCAGGACCACCAGATCCCCTTTCATCCCTTCTTCGATTCTTCCCCTGTCAGGGATTCCCATACGCCGGGCGGGATTCCAGGTGATACGCCGGATGGTCTCTTCTATCCCCAGCATATTTCCGTACTGGCAGATTAAGCGGGAAAATGATCCGTACCGCCGCGGATGTGGTATACCGCTCTCCGTATACAGCGCATCTGAGATCACGATGCTGTCCGGGACCCGCAGCACCTGCTCCATATCTTCCGGGCACATGGAATGGAATACAATTGGCAGATTCCCTGCGTTTTCCAACATCAGATCCATCATGCACTCCTGGGGCGATGTGTTCCGCTCCCCGGCGATCTCCTCCACACTTCTGCCGATACAGGCTTCCTCCCTTCCTCCTGCCAGCACAACGCTCTGCCATCCCGTGGATGCCACCAGGTTGTCCCAGTCCCTCTGTTCCTCCTGCAGCTCCCGCTTCAGACGCGCCCTTGCAGAAGGGTCCGCCAGGCGTTTCAGCATTTCCTCCATTCCGCCCTCCATCAGTCCGGGCGGCAACAGGGTATACATGGCTGTGGAGCCTGCGCAGTAGGGATACATGTCAAAACTGATATCCACGCCCTCCCCCCTGGCACGGTCCAGCAGTTCCAGCACCTGGGTGATCACACGGTGCCAGTTCTTCCGGCCGGCTGCCTTCAGGTGGCTGATGTGGAATTTACCGCCGCTGGCCTTTGCCAGATCTGTAATCTCCTGCACGGATTCCAGCAGACTGCTGCCCTCTCCCCGGATATGGGCTGTCACAATCCTGCCATACTCAGCAGGAATCCGGCAGATCTGCTCCAGCTCCCTGAACGTGTAGAAATTCTCAGGCACGTACATCAGGCCCAGGGACAGGCCCATTGCCCCGGCTTCCAGGGATTCCCTCAAAAGAGCCCTGATCCGCTCCAGCTCCCCCCTGGTCACAGGCGAGGCGTCAAAGCCCTTTACCGCGATGCGCAGGGCACCGTTTCCCACCAGATAGCCCATGTTGCTGCAGAGCTTCCCCCGTGAAACCGAGTCCAGGAAGTCTTTCTGCCCCATACTTCGCATCCGGTCCGGTATGGTTCCCATGATGGGCCTGGCGTAATCCCTCAGCAGTTCAAAGTGTTCCGCCGCCGAGGGCGCTGCCGAAAACCCGCAGTTACCGTTTATAAAGGTGGTGATGCCCTGCCGCAGCTCTTCCCTCTCAGGCTGTCTGTAAAAGGGGGTCAGGTCCCCATGGCGGTGGATGTCAATAAATCCCGGTACCACCCACATTCCTGCCGCATCCACAGTGCGCCCGGCCGGCAGGAGTATCTCCTCTTTAGTTACCTGCACCACCACACCATCTTTCACTGCCACATCCCCCCGAAAGGAAGGACGGCCCGTTCCGTCTATCACCGTTCCGTTTCTGATCAGCAGATCCAGCATACCTTAATCCATCCTTTCATTTTCAGCTGTGCCGGCTCCCGCGCTCTTCTACGCCAGTTCCTCCGCCAGCGGACATGCCACATAATGCCCCGGGGACACTGGGCGGAACACGGGGTCCATGGCCGTGCACTCTTTTCTGCTGTAGGGACATCTCCCTGCAAACCGGCAGCCCGCCTCCGGGTTCACGGGACTGGGAACCTCGCCGCGGATCACCTGGGCCTTCTTGTTCCTGGCCGAGAGATCCGGCACAGGAATGGCGGACAGCAGGGCCTTGGTGTAGGGGTGCATGGGGTGGGCGAACAGCTCCCTGGATGGCGCCTTTTCCACACACTGCCCCAGGTACAGAACCGCTATCTCATCAGATATGTGCTTCACCACGCTCAGGTCGTGGGTGATAAACAGGTAGGTCAGCTCCATCTTGTCCTGCAGATCCATCAACAGGTTCAGAATCTGGGCCTGGATGGACACATCCAGCGCTGATACCGGCTCATCACAGACGATAAACCCGGGCTTTAATGCCAGCGCCCTGGCAATTCCAATGCGCTGCCTGCGCCCTCCGTCCAGCTCGTGGGGATAAGCATTGTACAGCCTGGGGGCCAGGCCCACGGTCTCCATCAACTGGTCTATGTACTCCAGACGCTCCTGTTTCTGAGGAAATGTATTGTTGACCAGCAGCGGCTCGGCTATAATCTCCGACAGGGACATGCGGGGATTGATGCTTGCGTAGGGGTCCTGGAAAATGATCTGCATCTCCTCCCGCATTTTCCGCATTTGGTTCTTATCCATTTTTGTGATATCCTGTCCTGCAAAGTGGATCTCCCCGTCCGACGGCTCCGTCAGCCGCAGGATGGTGCGCCCCAGGGTGCTCTTGCCGCAGCCGGATTCCCCCACCACTCCCAGGGTTTTCCCTTTTTCCAGGGAAAAGCTGATATTATCTACCGCGTGAAGCCAGCCGTTGTTCACCTTGAAATACTTCTTCAGGTTCTTTACTTCCAGCATACAGTCCTTAGACGTAGTTTCTGACATATTTATGTTCCTCCTACTTCTCCCCTGAACGTATGTGAAGGGGACTTATCTGCATACAGATGGCAGGCTATTCTGTGCTCCCCTTCCACATACTCCCGGGGCGGGGCGGTTCTGCAGATCTCTGTGCACATCCCGCACCGGGGTGAGAACTTGCAGCCCTCCGGCAGATCCGTTGGATCGGGCATAAGGCCGTCAATTGGTTCCAGCCGCTCTGTCTCCACATTCAGGTTGGGTATAGAGCCAAACAGGCCCATGGTGTAGGGGTGATGCTTATCTCCCGTGAAAATATCCTCCACCGTCCCCTGTTCCACCAGCTCCCCGGCATACATAACCGCCACCTTGTCGCAGACCTGGGCCACGATGCCCAGATCATGGGTGATCAGGATCATGGACATATTAAGCCGCTCCTGCAGCTCGCTCATCATAGCCAGCACCTGGGCCTGGATGGTCACATCCAGAGCGGTGGTGGGCTCGTCCGCAATCAGCAGGTCCGGCTCGCAGGCCAGGGCAATGGCGATCACCACCCGCTGCTTCATGCCCCCTGAGAACTGATGGGGATAATCATGTTTCCGGAAGGCGGGGATGCCCACCAGCTCCAGCATTTCCTCCACCCTGCGGTCAATGTCCTCCCTGGACATTTTCCCCTTGTTGTGGTACTTGAGGGCCTCGGCAATCTGGTCGCCTACCTTGGTCACTGGGTTCAGGGCGGTCATAGGGTCCTGGAAGATCATTCCGATCTTCTCCCCGCGGTATACTTTTCTCATCTCATTCTCCGGAATCTCCCGCAGGGACGTGCCGTCCAGTTCAATGGAGCCGCCCAGGATCTGTCCTGTGCGGAAGGGCAGAAGCCTCATAATGGACAGGGCCGTAGTGGTTTTGCCCGCTCCGGTCTCCCCCACCAGCCCGATCACTTCACCTTTTCTCAAATCAAAATTTATCTTGTTTACTGCATGAACGGTTTCAAAATCTGTCTTGTAGACCACTTCCAGATCCCTCACCTTTAACATCGCTTCACTCATGGGGAACGCCACCCTTCCTTTCCACATTCTGTCATCAGTCTTTTAATCTGGGATCAAGGGCATCCCGCAGGCCGTCGCCCAGCAGCTCAAAGGACAGGGCCGTCATCACCAGCGCGATTCCCGGAAATACCATCAGATAAGGATATGTACGCATGTATTCCCTGGCAGATGTGAGCATGGCGCCCCACTCCGGAGTGGGGGACTGCACGCCCAGTCCGATATAGCTGAGTCCGGCCGCCGCCAGTATGGTCTGGGAAATGCTTCTGGTAGACTGCACGATAATCGGTCCCATGCTGTTGGGCAGAACGTATTTCATGATAATCCTTCCGTCCTTGGTTCCGCAGGCCCTGGCCGCCTCCACATACTCCATGTCCACCACCGTCATCATAGTG
The DNA here is from genome assembly GCA_900551225.1 of uncultured Clostridium sp. Taxonomy (GTDB): domain Bacteria; phylum Bacillota; class Clostridia; order Lachnospirales; family Lachnospiraceae; genus Enterocloster. Next base: position 4,137 of record URUZ01000149.1, on the reverse strand, counting down.
GAGCGCACCATCCTGGCAAATACCGGAATGTTGGACAAGGTCAGCGCGATCAGCAGATTCTGCATATTCGCACCCAGAGCCGCCACCACGCACATGGACAGCAGGATGGAGGGAAGGCTGGTGAGCATGTCCATAATCCTCATGATCACACTGTCCGCCATCCCGCCGTAGAAGGAGGCCACCGCCCCGAAAAAGCCGCCTACCAGCAATGAGAAAAAAGATACGATGATGCCGATAAACAAGGATATCCTGGTTCCGTACACCACCCGCAGGAACACGTCCCGCCCATAGTCATCCGTCCCAAACCAGTGGGCTGCATTGGGCGGCTGCAGCCTCTGGGGAATATTCTGCTTAATTACCTGGCCGTAAGGGGCGATCAGCCCCGCGCCCAGAGCCACCAGCAAAAAGAAAACGATAATCCACAGCGCGATCATGGCGCTGGTGTTTTTCTTCAGCCGACGGTATACCTCTTTAAAAAAATTCTGTTTTTTAGACTGATAGTGGGGTTTTGCTACTGTAACCTTTTGACTTTCCATGTTCCCCTCCTATTTGTATTTTGCTTTAATGCGGGGATCTGCAAATGCATACAGCAGGTCCACCAACAGCATAATGGTGCCGAACATCAGGGCATAAAAGATGGTGGCCCCCATTACCACCGGGATATCCTTAGTACGGATTCCCATGACCAGCAGGGACCCCAGGCCTGGCAGGGAGAATACGGATTCCGTGACCACTGCTCCGCCCAAAAGGCCGCCGAAGGAGGTTCCCACAATGGTGATAATGGGCAGGGCCGCATTTTTCAGGGCGTGTGAAATCACTACCCACAGCTCCGGAACGCCCTTGGCCCGGGCCGTTTTCACGTACTCCTGGCGGATGGTCTCCAGCATGGCGGACCGGGTAAAGCGGAGCATGGCGCTGGCATAGGGAATCGCCAGGGCCAAAGACGGCAGAACGTACCCCTTCCAGCTGGAGACGCCGCTGGTGGGCAGAATCCGCAGATTCAGGGAGAAAAAGAATATCAGCAGCATTCCCAGCCAGAAAGGAGGAACGGACGCCAGGAAAATGCCAATAAAGCGGGAGACATTATCCGTAAATGAATATTGCTTCACCGCGGATAAGATCCCCAGGGGAACTCCGATGATTACCGCGCCTATAATGGACAGCACCGCCACCGTGATGCTGGTGGGAATGCGGTTTAACACATCCTGGATCACCGGCGCGCCGGTCCGGTAGGAGGTCCCAAAATCAAAGCGGGTAACCACTCCTGCCAGGAAAGTCACATACCGTGTGACAAAGGGCTGGTCATATCCCAGCTCATGGTTCAGCTGAGCCACCTCCTGGGCAGTGGCCGCCTCCCCCAGAATCACGCGGGCCGGATCACCGGGCACGATATTAAGGATCGTAAATACCAGGAAGGAGACTCCCAGCATAATAGGAATCAGCAGAAGCAGCCTTTTTAAAACATAACGTATCATCCAACAACCTCCTTTTGCTGCGGGGCGCCGGAGCCATCCGGCCCGGCAGCCTCTAATACAGTATTTCCCAAATAACTGTAATAGTTAATTCCATGACCAGTTGTATACAAAATAGGGAACATATGAATCAGGATGCACCACACAGTTTAAGCCCTTCGTCCATGCAAACAGCAGTTTTTTGTGGAACATGGGAATCATGGTCGCCTCATCGGTGATGATCTCAATGGCCTCGCCGTACAGTTCCTTTCTGACTTCCTGATCTGTCTCCACCTCAGCCTCCTTAAACAGCTGGTCCACGCGGTCATTTCTAAGCCGGCTGTAGTTGTTGGAACCGATATACTCAGAGCAATACTGCTTGGCAGCGTAGGCAAAGTCTGTGGAGAAGCTCTGTCCGCCGGTCATCATATCGTAGTCCCCTGCCAGGGTCATGGCTGTCATGGCCGTATTCTCCATGGCTACAATCTCCATTTTACAGCCGATCTCGGCCAGGCTGGACTGGAATACAACGGCGCATTTCTCAAAATAACTTCCGCTGTTAGTCACCATGGTACCCAGGTCCACGCCGTTTGGATATCCGGCTTCAGCCAGCAGCGCCTTGGCCTTCTCCAAATCATACTCATAGGGAACTACCTTGCTGTAATCCACGCCAAAACAGGACTCGTCACCCTGAAGGTAAGCAGGAACCGCAAATCCCTCGAAAGCCACCTGAATCATGGTGTCACGGTCCACCGCATGCTGGAGAGCCTTGCGGACTGCCTTGTTGTTAAAGGGTTCGCGCTCTGTATTGAAATAGATCAGCGCCGTGTGCTTGGTGGGAATCGCCTTGAAGCTGTAGAGATCAGGCTGTGCGGAGATCTCCAGATACTGGCTGGCAGATGTGGAGATGAAATCCACCTCTCCCGCCATGTATGCCACTGCTGCGGTGGTATCATCCGTGATTACAGTGAACTTGATATCCTTGATCTCAGCCGGTCCCTGCCAGTATTCATCAAAGGCGGTCAGATTCATCTCTGTGTCCATGTCCACGTCCACCAGCTTGTAAGGCCCGGTGCCGCATTCCACGGTGCGCATATCGCCATTGTGCTCATTGTAGAATTTTTCATTGAAGATCTTGATGTTGGCCAGGAAGGGAATCAGCGGCGCAAATGCGGCATCCAGAGTCACCTTCACAGTATAGTCGTCAGTGGCCTCCGCGCTCTTAAAAGCGCCAAGATTGCTCTTGAGAGCCGGTGACTGGGCTGCCTGGGTCAGCACAAAGGCCACATCGCCGGCCTTTAACTCCTCACCGTTGTGGAACTTCACGCCCTGGCGCAGATGGATGGTGTACTCCTTACCGTCCTCACTTGACTCCCAGGACTCTGCCAGCACGGGCACAATATTGCCGTCGTCATCCACCCAGGTCAGAGTCTCATACATCTGATTCAGCTCATAGAACTCAACATACAGGGAAGATTCCAGGGGATTAAAGGTGCTCCATGGAGATTCCACGCGGATTACCACGTCCGTCTTGCCGGGATTGGTACTGACCGCCTCTGTGGATTCCTCTGCACCTGCCGCCCCTTGGGCAGCGCCGGCCGTCTGATCCGCCTGGGTGCCTGATGGTGTTCCGCCGCCGCAGCCGGCCAGGCTGGCTGCCATCATTACAACTGCCATCATACATGCAATTCGTTTTTTCATCATTTGCCTTTTCTCCTTTGTTCCCGCCGGTACCGCGGGGTGTTTGACTTATGTAAGCCAGTTCCGGATGTTGTCATTTGCAGTCTTCCCAGAGTTGATCGCAGCACAGAATATCCGTCAGATGCTTCACACTGATATCCAGCAGCTTTACGCCCTTCTCCTTGGTTGCAGCGTATGTATTGCCCTCGATCCCGTTGTCTGTGGTCCATTCCATGCGGTGGAAGGTGGATACCAGCTTTACCTCAGGCTCCAGCCCCGGGCGCTCGATGTTCCCCTTCAGTTCCTTGTAGCAGGGGCGGATCAGATCTTCATCATAGGCCATTAGCAGAGAGGTCTCGCCCTCGCAGGCGTGGATGGTTCCCGCCTCCTGAGTCTCTACAACAGCTGCCATCTCCTCCTCGCCGCCTGCCCAGAAGCCCACATGAAATACCGGGAAACCAAATTCTTCATTGATGGTGATCAGCGCCAGATTGTTGGGGTTGGTATTGCCGCCATGGCCATTAACAATGATGATCCGTCTCACCCCATGTGTCTTTAGGCAGCGGCAGTATTCAGTCAGGACCTGGATGTAAGTGGATGGCTGTAAGGTGATGGTTCCCGGAAAACTCATGTGGTGAATGGAGTTTGCCACAGAAATGGTGGGACCGACCACGCACTTCTTGCCCCGTTTGTTCACTTCAGCTGCAACCCGCTCCGCAATCTCGGTGATGATGATGGCGTCGGACCCAACTGCCAGGTGAGGGCCGTGCTGCTCCGTGGAACCGGTTGGGATAATCACGATCACATCCTCCTCAATGAGCTGTGCAATCTCAACCCTTGTCAAATTATCCCACCTCACTGTTTTTCTCATGTTTGTTCCTCCTCTTTTATCTTTCGCTTTTTTATTATGAATGAATGCCTGTGCTTCCCGGGCGCACAGTGTTTCATTACTTTCGCTTAATTTTATTCTGTTTTCAAGCAAACTAAAAGTATTTAAAGAAAACTT
>URUZ01000148.1 GCA_900551225.1 uncultured Clostridium sp. | reverse complement strand
TTGTCAGGGTGGGTGCTGGGCAGCGTCAGGGTATTCCAGGGCGTCCCTATGACGGTATGGACGGTCTTGCTCCCCTCGATTGATCCATGAGGTCCGGCCACAAATTTCAAGTCAAACCAGCTGCCTTCCGCTTCCTCAAAGTTGGCAAATAATTTAATGGAATTGTCAATTACCGTCTCATCTGCCAGTTTCGGCCCCGTCTTATTACTTCCATTGGAAGTAGCCTTATACCAGCCGTCGAAGCTGTAATGGGGGGAGGGGGCCGGCATAAGCCCTTCCGTCACCTGGGCCAGCGTATGATTACCTGACTTCTTGACAAACTTCGGTGAAGGGTCACCGTCAAAGCCGCCATTCTGGCCATTATAGAATTCCACTTTTGCCCAGTATGTCTCATCCGACAGTTTCTCATTGTAAGTAATCGTAACAGTTCCGCCCTGCAGATTGGGCGTCAGGGTAAGTTTCTTGGTATTCTGGTCAAGAGATCCGTTTGACAGCGTCTCCTCCCAGGATATATTGGGCGGATATTCATAACCCGGCAGCTCGTCAACATCAATCTCAGCCGGAACATCAGGTGTCACGCTGCGCACCTCGTCCTCTCTCATGGGTTCACCGCGGTTGTCCAGCCGCTTCACCCGGAGAATAGTATGGTATTCGGGGTCCAGGTCATATTTATATGTAAAGGTTATGGCCTGGTTAGGCATTTTCCCTGTAAAATGATAGTTGGCCGGATCCATACTAAATCCTGCATCCTCCGCTGAGACAACGCCGCTTCCAGCCAGATCCGTGGTTCCGCCGTTGGTTAATTCTCCCGACTGAACCACATATGAGTTGATGTGCGGTGGTTCAATGGTGTAGTATGATTCCACGGGAAATGTCCGGCTCTCAGGCGACTTGATCTGATTGCCCTCCATATCCTCATACCGCACGGTAATCAGGAATTTCTTGGATGGATCAGGCTCATACCGGTAGGCCACTGTCAGGTCGTCGTTGGGCATACTGCCTCTGACCGCATTGGTGGATCCGTTAATGGATGCGCCTCCCTCGGTCATGGTACCGTGGCCGCTTGCCTCCCCATATCTGCGCACCTTGTTGTTCTTGATGAGCACCGACTCAAACCGGTATCCCGGTATATCCCTGCGGTAGGTGGCTGAGATGGGGTTGTTTGCCATCTGGGTGCTGTTCCAGGATGTTTCATAGAATTTACGGATGCTGGGATTATTATAGTCCGCAGGCCAGCCGCCGCCGTCGAAATCCCGGTAATGCTGCACGCTGAATGTGTAGGGCGTATTATCATTTCCCATCCAAACAGCTTTATATGTGGTCTCCGTATCATATGGAAATGCATACGGCAGAGTATTCACCTTGTTTCCGGCAGTTCCATACCAGCCGTCAAATGTATATCCTTCCCAGGTAACGCCGTTAAAATTGGGTACCTTGGGTCTGGCTCCGGAACCGAACGTATCGGCTGGAAGTCCCGCAAAGTTAACCGAACTTGTGAGCGGGCTTCCGGCAAGCCCCTTGGCTACAAACAGCTGGCCTTCCATGGGAGACGGAGAGACTTCAATCACACTGCTGTAACTGGACAGTGGCATACCTGGCCCATTCTGGGGATCAAACTTAATCTTGACCTCTTCCCCGAAATTCACTGCGTATACCGGACTTGCCGGGGCAGCCATGGTTATCACCATGACTGCCGCCAGCATGCCTGCCAGCTTTGATTTTATGTTCACTTTCTTTTTCATTAACTTCCTCCTACTGAATCCATGCGCCGTCGGCACCAACCTGGTAGCCGTCAGGCGTCATTTCATTCTTATACATGGAGCCCAGGGGGCGTCCGCTTCCTCCCCCGAAGGTCCACTTCTCTTTGGCCGGGTCATAGGCATAAACCCCGGCTCCTGTGGGTGAGAAGTAATACCACTTTCCTCCAAGCTGTTTCCAGCCCAGAGCCATCACTCCGCTGGACGGATCCAGATAATACCAGTTCCCGTCACTGCCGTCCAGCTTCCAGTCTGTTGCCATCTTACCGGTATATCCCTCCGGCTCGGTATTGCAGTAATACCAGTTTCCGGCTTCATCGGTGATCCAGCCCGACTGCATGATACCCTTGGTGTCGAACCGGTACCAGCCGTTTCCGGCTGCCTGGGCGCCTTCAGGGTATTTCAGATGGGCCCACATGCCGCTCAGCAGGTCTCCTCCGTTGAGCCGGAAGCTCAGCTGCCTCTCCCCTGCCGGGCCGGTGCTTTCTATCCAATTGCCGTTTGTTCCGATCTGGTAGCTCCCTGGTGCGGTGCCGTTGAAGGGGGCCTTCTTGGTGCCTCCCCCGCCGCCTCCGCCGCCTTTGCTTCCGCCCTTGTTTCCGTTGTCCTGGATATCGTCGTAATGGTCGTATCTGTCATCCAGCAGATCCTTGTAAGGCGCGGTGCGGTCCTTCAGTTCCTCCAGCGCTGCTTCCAGCTGGCCGATGGTGGCCTTGGGGGATTCCTGGTCCAGTACCTCCAGGGCCGCCTCAATGTACTCCTTCAGCTTCTTACTCTCATTCAGCTTCAGGAAGTGGTCGTCGCTTATGCCAATGGCCGCCTGGATGGCCTCCTCCAGCTTCTTGCGGGTGTCGTCCACCTCTTTTACATTGTCCTCATAATACGCATACACATAGGTCTTTCTGGTTATCTTCCGGTCCGGGTCAAAGTCGCGCAGCTTGTCCTGGCGGTAGCTCCACCCAACATAACTGAACTCCGCTCCGTCCGGGTTGATGAAGTAATCCAGCTGCTCCTCCACATTGCCGTACTCCCCGCTGTAATAGGCGTCTGAGGGCGCTTCGCTGCGCCTCACCTTAAAGAAATACCGGTAACGGCTCTCTGTTGGGGCTGTGTTATTCAGGAAGTACAGGCGGTACGCACGGTTATACACCATCACATACCTGCAGCCTTCCGTTGCCCGGAAGCTGAACAGTCCCCCTGTCTCCTCCGGATCGTAGTCCATGGGCACCAGGTTCACCGTTGTCCCGTCATCCGGGTCCTCGCTGATCTCATACAGCTGGTAATCCATCATATCTATGTCGCCTTTTTCCAGCTGCACATAGGTGTTAAAGGAGGCATTGGAGGCGCTTGCACGCGTTACCCGCCTTCCGTTTACGTACCGCTCGATGGACACGTCCAGGCCCCAGGCTCCCTTAAAGGCCGCCTCATGGTCCATGTCGTAGTCCCCGCCGGCCTTGATGGCGTTGGACTCCGATGCCCTCACCGCGTTCTTGCGGTATACCACCTTGTAGGTCACGTCCGCGTGGTTTACATCCAGCAGCTCCCTGTCCCCATCCGTGGTCAGATCATTTTCCAGGTCCGGAATCTCATTGGGGTCCAGGGCCAGCTCTTCCCTGCTGCCTCCCCTTACCTCGTCTATTACCTTGGCATTGCTGGGGGTGGCCGCCCGCTCATAGACCGCGGTCAGCACCAGGTTGGTATCCGGCATGGTGAAGCTGGCTTCCCTTGTATTAATCCGGGTTCCCATCCCCTTTACGCTGCCTATGGTGAAGGTCCAGTGGCTGAACGGCCTTCCGGCCCCGTTTACCGGGTCCGCCGTGATCTCCACCTGGTCGCCCTTATGGGCTTCCTCGTAGCGGCCCGCGCCTATGGCCTCGCCCGCCACGCTCTTTATCTCTCCGTTCAGTGTCTCAATGATATAGGTGGGCAGCTCCAGCTCCCCGCCCGGGTCTGTGGTGATCACGCTGCCATCCGGCCTGCGGCTCTCAGCCGTGATCTCCGTCCGGCCGGTGGGACGGGCCACCACTGTGTACTCTTTATTGTAATCAAGCCCTGTGAAGATCAGTTCTCCCGGATTCCCGGAAGGCTTCTGCCATCCGCCGCCTCCGGTCTGGGGCGTGTGGACCGGGTTCCCTGCGCTGTCCAGCACCGCATAATCAGAGGCCTGGTCCGCAGGCTTGATGGACAGCTGGGTCTTTCCTTCGTCCTCCTCATCGTAGTAAATCTGGTAGTTCGTCTCCACAACCGGGGTCAGTACCTCGGTTCCGCCGCTGACGGTTCCGCCGATATCCCCGATCATATCGCCCACCGCGGCGGCTGTCCGCCCTGTGGCCTCATAGACCAGGTAGCGCATCCCGGGATACAGGTTGTCAAAGATTGTGCGGCTGGTAAGGATATTCCCCTTATTCACGGCAAGCACTTCTCCGTTCAGGTCAGTAAGTATATACTTATAGCCCAATGTGGTGCCGAACACAGTAATCCGGCCCTTGCCCTGGCCGTTCAGCCCTGTCATCGCCTCCGGCTCCGACACGTCGGTTCCGAATATGGCCGGATCGGGGTAGAACTGGATGGTATAGGTCTGGCCGTTTACCAGAGGTGTATCCGCCTCCAGCGGCTCTCCCTGTACATACCAGTCGTCCACCAGGTAATTCACCTCCGGTGTATAGGACGGCAGGCTTGCCTGGATATCTCCCCATTTCTGATCAAAGGTGGTGCGCAAGCTCAGCATTTCCCCTGCATTGATGGAGCCGTGCTCCCCTGCCTCAAAGGTGATGTTGATCCACGCATCCGGATTCTCCCCAAAGCTGGCCGTGACTGTGGCCGGCCCGTCAAACCGGTAATCCTGGGGCAGGATTGTCTCATCCCCGTCCAGAATCCCATTATTGTCTGTGTCTATAAACCAGCCCCCAAAGCGGTAATACTGGTTTTCCGCCTGAGGTACAGGCATGAGGCGTTTTTCTTTGATCTGCGCTAAGGTGTAGGATTTCTCCCGGCCCTCCGTTGTACCGTCATTGATCAGAATACTGGCCTTAAAGCTTCCGCCAGACAGGGACTGTACATCCGGCGACACACCTTCCCCACCCTGGAGGGACCCTTTCTGCCCTGCCTTGTAGGTAATGTCCGCCCATTTGGATGAATCCCGGTTATGGGTGTACGTTAACGCCAGATTGTCATTGGGCATCCTGCCCTCCAGGGTTGTCACATCCTGCCACGAAACCGGGGCACTGGACGGTTCAAAGGATTTCCCGGAGAGATGATAGCCGTATTGTTCCTCGTACTCTCTTCTGACTGCTTCCTCCGCCGTATGGCTCTCCACCAGAGGCACAATGATATTCTTCAGACGGTCGTCATGGGTACCGCTGTCCAGATAACTGGTGGTAAATTCATAGCCTTCACCCGTAGGTTCATAGACATAGGCAATATCAAACTGCTGGTTAGGCATCCAGCCTGTAAAGTTCCACTCACTGTCAAAGCTTCCGCTTCCCCCAAACACCAGGAAACGGTCGCTCATGGGCCAGTCAGCCGGATTCTCCGACTCCATAATACCTCTTTCAAAGGAATCATCTCCACCGCTGATAAAGCCGTAGACCACCTTATAGCCATAGACATTTTTAGGCTGTATCGTGATCTCTTCACCCGGGAACTCATCCCTCATTGGCTGATCAAAGCGGGAATCGCCGATCAATTTACTCCAGTCTATGTTCTCTTTGTCAAAGCTGTCCCAATCCCCATATCCATTATTCAGATAGCCATTGGTTAGAATCTTCTGCTGGGGCTGCGCGGAATCCTTTTGGAACACATAGCGCACGACAACATCCATTGCCGGCATTGTTCCGCTGAATATGCCTGTGGCAGCCTGAAAGCTTCCCACTGACACTACGCCTGTTCCGTCATAATCATAGCTCCCCGGCACCGCATGGGAATCCGCCCTGCTCCACTTGAAGTTTGGCACATTCTTGATTACGGTCTCAATGTGAGACTCGGCGCTGTAAGCATTTTCTATGGTATTGCTCTGGAATACCAGATTCCCGGCAGAGTCCGTATATTCCACCGTCAGATTGAATTTCACCTCCGGGTCTGGTTCAAATATGGCATAGTAGGTCACCGGTGTGGAGGGATATACGCTTGGAAGCGCTGAGATAAACTGCGGGTGTTCCCTGTCGTTTACCGTGCTCCACCCCTTGAAGATATAACCGTACCTGCTGGTGGCGGGCAGCAGCGCCGTCACCGGACTTCCTGCTGTGCCTGATAAAGCGGGTGGTTCCGGGGTACCGCCGTTCGCCTGAAAGATAATCTGGGATGACTCCTTCTGGTATTCATAATTGACGATAACCTCTTGTCCGGGCATGGTGCCTGTGATCCGTCCGAATCCGGCTCCTGGCGTGTTCTGCACCGTAAGTGTTGAACCAGTCCCCTGTTCGATGGAGACCTGGTTCAGCCGGTATCCCGTTATATCTGCCGGGGGATCAATACTGACGGCATCACCCTGGGAGTAATACGTGGTCTGGGCCGGCTTGCCGGGAACGGAACCTCCGCCGTCCGTATCCAGATAATAGGAGGTCAGCGCATAACCATGCCGCCTCATCACCGTATCACTGCCATTGCCAAGTCCCGTGGTACCCGCAGAAGTGTACATACCCTGGCTGCTTAAATCTGCAAAGAAATTGTCCGCAAAGGGGCTGGCCCCTGAGAAGCTGGGATACTGGGCAGACGGGATGGCCAGCTTGATCTCCTGGGCCGCCTCAGTGGCATTTCCCTCCAGAGAAGCCGCAGGCATCGCCTGGGTGGTAACGCCGATGGCGCTCAGTCCCAGATCTCCGTCCACCTCGATATTTTTCCCGGTGGGCAGATAGACATTGGCCGGCGCTCCGTCTTCATTAATATTGTCCTTAACAGTGACATTGTTCAGCACAGTGAATTTTCCGCTGCTGTTAAAGTATACTGCGCCGTCTGCCGAGGTGTTGCCGGTAATCACGGTTCCTGCCTCAGCACCGTTCATATACAGGTTTGCGCTTCCCGTGGCAGATATTGCCCCCCCCCCCCTATTTCCGACCATAGTTGTTCCGCTGTTGATCTGCAAGGTTCCGGCCATTGACTGGATTAAGGGTGAACTTCCTGCGCCGTTTCCATCTATGGTAATGTCGCTGAACTGGATGACGGCGCTGCGTGACTGGGTAAACAGCGGTCCCTCATAGCCCGCTGCCCGGCTGAACTTCTGTATATAATCATCTCTGTCCACAACAGAGTTGCCTGCGCGGTCCAGATCGCTGCTCATAATAACAATCGAAGTCTTATCCGGGAATCCGGCCGGCACCAGCTCAACCGCCCCATCCATGGGTTTATAATCCTGTATAAAAATGTAGGCGTTCTTGCCCGAACACTGGCTGATGGCATACTCCAGCGTCTTAAAAGGCTGTTTGTAGGTGCCTGCAAGGCTGGACGAACTTGGACTCACATCCACGCCGCTGCCCCAGGAAACGTAATATGCCGCCTCTTTGTTGGCAAATGCAATCCGCCGGTGAATGGTCTCATAGGGGCGCAGCTTAAATTCCCAGGAATAAACGACAGACACATCTCCTGTGGAAGAGTCTTCGGCACTTTCCGTAAACATATTCTGATTCCGTCCGCTGAACGACCCTACCCACCTGGTGCTAACCGGATCTGTGATACCTAAACTGCTGTCGTCAGTGATCACGTCCACCGTAGCCTTATTGGCTGAATTCAGGGCGTAGAAGCCCCGGTTCGTCTTATGTACTTCCTTCTGCAGCGTTCCGTCCACCTGCAGGTCAAAGGGGCTGGCCAGCCAGAATGTCCGCCCACCTGACGGCAGGGTTCCGCCTACATGGCATAAATAGTAGTCCACAAGGACATATTTCCCATCCGCGCTGGGGGTGGTGGTGATTCTGCTCTCCACATCCACCCGCGGGTCTGCGCTGCTTCCATCTCCGAATGAAATCCGTTCTACGGCTCCATTGTAGTAAGCTCCGCTGTAGTTTGCTATTGTGTTTCCATCTGCATCTCTCTGGCCGAGTTTTGCCATATAATAATTGGCCGGCAGTTTCGCAGCCGGGTTATAGAATTGGTTGGGCACCTCAGAGCTCGTCGGAGGCGTTGTCTTGCCGTTTCCTGCCATGGCCAGATAAGTGGGGAAGCCCCAGTTGCTGTATGTGACCGACATGCCCGCATTTTCATAGCTGTCCTGTCCTGCTTTCAGCCCTTTCAGATCAAAGCGGTACGAAACTCCCCCCCAGGAGGAATAATCGTCGGAGTGAATCCATTTATACGCAAGCCCGTCACTCCTCCCATTCCCTAGATTATCTGCCGGCAGTTCCGTGGAAGCATAGGCCGTGATGCCGCCCCATGCCCCGCCGGACCCCACAGTACCAATCAGTATGCAGGCGGTCAGTAAGCCGGCGATGCATCTGCGGTACAGTTGATAAATCCGTTTCATGTTTTTCTCCTCATATTCTTCCTTTTTTCCTTATTTCTTCATCTATCTCCACCAGCATCCGCATCAATTCCAGGGCGCTGCGGAAGGCGACGTAATTAGTTCCTGCATAACTGCAATGGATTCGTCCCTGCATGGAGGCGTGCTGTCTGTACATAACCTCCACCACAATCACCGCCCCTGCATTGACCACAAAAGGTATGATGCGCTCTGCTGCTTTCCTCTTTTCCAGTGTATTGGTTTGGTTCTTTTTCTGGGACAGTTCGTGATACTGTTCTGCCCTCGATCTGTCTAAAAAACGCGGTTCTGTGCTCCGATTAGGCGCTCCCACCCGCTCACATACCTCATCAATGGCCAATATCAATTCGTGGACCCCATTAAAACAGATGAGCTTTGAGAGATGACAGTTTACTATATCTCCATATGGCTGTCCGCCCCTGTGCCCATTGATGCAGACCAGCATGACGCTTGTACGGTCAGTATTAAACAGCGCATCTTCATAGCTTTCCAGATTCTTAATTTCTTGCATAAAACTCCCTTCCCAGCGCGTTGGCAGAATGATGAATGAGGAGGCACGCTCCACATTCCAGCTTCACTGTGCCCCCTCATGATCTGCTTACGCTGCTATTAAGGCGTCTCTCTCAGCCACTTACCATTTTCATCTACCGGGTAACCATCAGGAGTCATCTCATTCATATATAAAGTTCCTCTTGGACGGCCTTCCTGGGCGGCCGGATTGAAGAAATACCAGTCCTCTCCCAGTTTTTGCCACCCTGTTGCCATTCCGCCGGTAAACAGGTTCAGATAGTACCATTTCTGGGCTTTGCTGTCGAAATGCCATCCTATAATCAGACGTCCGATATCAGCGCCCGGGGTTTCATTCAGATAGTACCACTGCCCCTGGGCATCCATGTACCAGCCGTAATCCATGATCCCTTCTGCATTAAAGTGGTAGGTACAGGTCTGGCGGGCATCATCGTATTTCACATTGGCCCATTGGTCTGTTACCCGCCGTCCGCTCTTAAGGACAAACGCCCACTTACTGTTATCCGTACCGGCATTTTCCCATTGGCCCTCTGTACCTGCCTTGTAGGTCCGGTAACTGTTGAAGGTAAACCCTGGCCCTGCGCTGCGGCCAACTCCGCTGCCTCCGCGGGAACCGCCGCCTCCACCGCCTCCGCCGCCGCCGGGATTATCCGGTATATCTGGGTTGTCGGGATGATCAGGATCATCTGGATCATCTGGATTGTCAGGATCATCTGGGTCTACCGGCTGATCCCCGCCGGAGGAGATGGAATCCACGAGAGCCTTCAGAGTGTTGTAAGCATCCGTCATCTCCTCCACAGTGGGCCGGTATACCCGGTTGGCCACTTCAAGGGCAATATCAATTGCATCACCTAAAGCCTCTTTATTCTCCTCACTGACAGAAGTATTGTTCTTCAGGGCCTGGGCGATTGATATCTGGTCCATCAGCTTCTGCCTTGCAGCCTGCCACTCTGAATCATCCGCCGCCCTGTAGAGCACATGAAGGGTCAGGTTCTTAGTGACAGCATCCGTTACGTCATATTCATTAGTCGAGGAAGCAGTCCTTCCCAAACCTTTGTATTCCCACACGATTCCGGTCAATGGATCTGTATAATCATCAAATATATCTAAATCCATGAATCCCTGTGCATCCTCCAGGGCTGTATCTGACTTAACCTTTATCAGGTAGTCTGTGGACCGTTTATCATCAATAATCCTCACCTCGTGGGATTTCAGATAGGTGAGCACATAGGTGCTTTCCACATTTCCCTCAAAGGAGACCACTCCGGTAAAGCCGGATTCCTCGTCACCGGGGTCAGGCGTCATAGACACCGGCGTACAGGTCCAGGAATCGTCCTGATTATCCACTTTCCAAAGCTGGTAATCAATGTAGCCGTGCATACTGCGGTCAACTTCGCTGTATACCGTGATATCCGGGGTTTTGTTCACACCGGCAGGGATATCCTTGTTGTTGCCTCCCACCTGTCTTGAAAGGGTTGAGGTCAGTGCCCATGGGATTTTAACCGTCTCGTCCCCCACTTCCTCTCTCACTGCATTGGATTCCGATGCCTTGGGCGCCCGCTGGCTGAATTTAACAGTGTACAGCACATCCACGCCTGCTCCCATGGCCGTCTGGTCACTGGTATTGCCTGTCAGCTCATCGACCAGGGCCGACATATTGTCCCCGGATAAATCAAGGGCTACAGAGCCGCTCTTGGGCGTATAATCAATGGACGCGTTTCCAGGTGTCGCTGAGGCCGCGGGATGGTAATTGGCCTGAAGTACCAGATTTCCCTCCGGCATGGTAATGGTCGGATTCCTTCTGGTCTTATCTGCCAGCGTGAAACTGCCGATCAGACCGCTCCACTGTTTAAATGTCTGTCCCTGGCTGTTGACTGCCTCCGTGTCAAATGATATCTTATCTCCGGCCCTTACTACTGCCGTGTTCACATCATCAAACTCAACAGGGCTGCCGTTTCTCATGATCTTGGTGATAAAGCCGCCGTTTGTCAGAGCAAAGGTATAATCCGGTTCAGCCTGGGTATTTCCAACGACTGCAACCTGGGTTCCCAACAGCAGTTTATCTGCAGGCTCCGTACTCTCGCCCGGCTGTTTTGCCACAATTACATACAGCTGATTTGATTCCAGTCTGCCGAACACTGCGCGAAGAGGTGAGCCGCTTGGCGTTACCCATCCGTCCCCGTCAGCTCCGGGAACATTGATCATGTCTCCTTCCATACTTAAAATGGCATACATGGTGGCCGTATTGGCAGGGTCAACCACTACCTGCATGGTTCCGTCTGCATCGTCAATTACGCTGTAATTACTGCCAAGGGCAGGAACCGTCACACGGGTTGGCGGACTGAAGCTGTCCGGATCTACGCTGTCCGGCAGGTCTGCCCCAGGCGCCGGATTGGCAGTCAGCGCCAGCTCATAAACATAATAGCTTGCGCATGGGTCTAAGTCCGTAAAGCTGCCGCTCTTTAACTGGTTTCCTAATTTTGTTTCCAGAACTTCATGGTTCATATTGGTCAATGCGTATCTGCGGTTCTCATTTGCACCTGACACAGTAACTTTACCGCTGCCGTTGCTGCTGACGGACCCCTGTGCATCAGGCATTGCCAGTATATTGTCATCCGGCAGCCCGATGGGTACGAACCTGGCCGTGTATGTCTGGTCGGCATTAATTGTCTGAGTGCTCTGGACCCGGTTGCCCATCTCATCAAACCATCCGTCAAACTTATAG
>URUZ01000147.1 GCA_900551225.1 uncultured Clostridium sp. | reverse complement strand
ATTCTACCGATGAACTACATCTGCACAACAATGATATTATACCATATATTTGCAATTAATCAAGTGTTTTTTCTGAGAGAAATTTAAATTGAAATTTAAATCCGGGCAGACGGTATCCTTTTTTTCGCGGGAAAGGACCGTCTGCCCACCTGTTTCCTATGATTTAGCAGGGAATTTCTCCACAACCGCGCCGGAATAATATGCTTCCAGAAGCATTTCCAGGTCGCTGATTTTTTCTCTCAGGACCCTGCCCACATCCGTGTCTCCCACCAGCTTGCGCTCCGACACCCGCTTGACGATGATGCTGTCCGAGTGGATGTCGCTCTCCTTCTCAATGGCAGCCTCCGTGGACTCAAAGGGATCGTGGGCGGCCAGAATCAGGCCGTAGGAGTTGTAGATCAGGGTGTAACCGGCAATCCCCGTCTCCTTCTGATACGCCCGGGAGAAGCCCCCGTCAATGACCAGCACCTTGCCGCCGCATTTCACGGGGTTCTCCCCGCATTTGACCGGCATATGGCCGTTGATAATGTGGCTTCCCTCTGTGGGCAGACCGAATTCCTGCAGAATATGGTCTGCCACAGACTCCTCCTCCAGCATGTAGTAATATGGATTCTTCTTCTCCTTGTGAGTGCTTGGATCTGCCAGGAAATACCGCTCAAAGGTGGCCATCTTGTGTTTACCGAACAGCGGGGAATCCTGATGTAGCCAGATATACCACATGGTGTCCCTGCCCCTCTCCCGCTCCTCCTGGTTCACCGCCACAAAGCCCTTGCGCACGTAGCTGTCCAGGATCTCATAGAGGGCCTTGCCCTTGTAGTCCTGTCCCCACAGCCTCACATCCTTAAAGCTCCCATCCTCATTCAGGGGCATACAGCCGTGATACAGCAGATTGCCGTTATGGACCTTATAAAGGCTGCCCTTAGCCAGCAGGAACCGCATGTGCTGCTGCAGTTTCTCGCAGTTCATAAAGGCCCGCTCCAGCCGGTCCATGATCTCCTGCTCCTTGTCCGTCAGCCGGTAGGGGTCTGCCGGGTCCACGGTGGGGAAATTCTTATCCAGCAGTTCATACTCCACACCGTCCATGGCCACCACGCCGCGCTCATAGTCAATGTGATGCAGCAGGTTCCTGCTCTCCAGCTGAAACTCCGGATACCTGCGGATCAGCTGACCCTCCACCTTAAACTGCATGATGGAAACCGCTTTGTGCATCTTCACATTCAGCTCCGCCTCACTGGGGCTGAACACACCTGACCCCTTCAGGCCGAAACAGGTACAGGGATCATTTCCATATGTTTCCAGGGAAAATGTGGCAAGAGGCAGCAGGTTGATGCCGTAGCCGTCCTCCAGAATATCCAGGTTCCCATACCGGGCGCAGATGCGGATCACGTTGGCGATGCAGCCGTGCTGTCCTGCCGCAGCCCCCATCCAGAGAATGTCGTGGTTCCCCCACTGGATATCCACTGAGTGGTAAGCCATCAGCTTATCCATGATGATATGGGGTCCCGGGCCTCTGTCGTAAATATCCCCCAGTATGTGCAGATGGTCCACAATCAGGCGCTGGATCAGCTCGCACATGGCCACGATACACTCCTGGGCCCGCCCTACGCGGATAATCGTGTGGACAATGGCATTGTAGTAGGACTCCTTATCCAAGGCGTCCACCTTCTCGGTGATCAGCTCCTCGATCACATAGGCAAACTCCGGCGGCAGCGTCTTTCTCACCTTGGACCTGGTGTACTTCCTGGCCGACCGTTTGCAGACCTCAATCAGGCGGTACAGGGTGATCTTATACCAATCCTTTGGATTCTTGGCAGTCCTCAGTATCTGCCCCATCTTCTCCCTGGGATAGTAGATTAAGGTGGCCAGGGACTGTTTATCCTGGTTGCTCAGGGTATTCCCGAACACATCGTTGACCTTCCGGCGCACCGCCCCGGAGCCGTTCTTCAGTACATGGGAAAATGCCTCGTACTCCCCGTGAATATCTGTCAGGTAATGCTCTGTCCCCTTGGGCAGATTCAGTATTGCTTCCAGGTTGATCACCTCGGTGGAGGCGGATGCGATGGTGGGGTACAGCTCCGCCAGTCGTTCCAGATACTTTGTCTCCAAATTCCGCATTATATTCCTCCCTGTTTACACATTCTAATCTAACTATATCACAGGATGGCAAAACTACAAAGATCTTTTATGGGTACAAAAACGGCCCCCCGTCTCCAGGTGGCCGTCCAAAGTGTTCAATTGCCGCCGCGTCCCTAAACTGCTGCCGCTGTCCCTAAACTGCCGCCGCTGTCCCTAAACTGCCGCCGCTGTCTCTAAATTGCTGCCACTGCTGTCTCTAAATTGCTGCCGCTGCTGTCTCTAAATTGCTGCCGCTGCTGTCTCCAGCTCCGCCGCACCTTCAATGGCTGCATAGGCCTGGGCAATGTTCAGCACATGATCGCCGATACGCTCATAGTCTGTCAGCATTTCCGAATAGAGGATGGAGGATTCCACATTGCAGTTGCCGGAACGCATACGGCCTATCTGATTCTGGCGGAAGCTCACTGTGGTGTCATCAATCTTCTGCTCCAGCTCCTCTGCCCTTGCCAGCTGCACATGCTCACCCCGCGCAGCCGCCAGCAGAAGCTCCATTGCCTCCCCGCAGATTCCCTCCATGGTCCTGATTTCGCCCAGGGCAAACTCGGAAAATGCCAGGTTCTTCTCCTCAATCGTCTGGGCATACTCCGCCAGGTTCATGGCGTGATCCCCTATGCGCTCGATGTTCCCAAGGATGGTGTACATGTTGTTCAGGGCCTCAATATCCCGGGGCGTCTGATCCAGCACCAGCACCTTGGAGATCTTCCGGGACAGACGCACATTCCACATGTCGATCTCCTCCTCCCTGGCCTCAATGGCCTCGGTCCGGCTGCCGCCTCCGCCCTCCATGCCCTTAAAGCTGCTGGACACGTTCTCGGCGGCACACTCCATCATCTGGCGGATCTCCCCGTTAATCTGGGCTATGGCCAGGGTGGAGATACCCAGCACATGCTTGGAAGCCATCAGGCCCTCGAACCACTGGTCCGCATCCATCACAGGCACCTCACGGTCAGGAAGGATCAGAACCGCAGCCTTCTCAAGCAGGCTTCCAAAGGGAAGCAGCAGCAAGGTGGTGGTCAGGTTGAATACGGTGTGCACATTGGCGATCTGTGCCACCGGGTTGCCCGGAGTCAGCTGGATCATCCAGTCCGTAAACGGCGTCACTATGCACAAGCTGACGAACATGGCCGTGCCGATCACATTGAACAGCAGATGGATCACTGTGGTGCGCTTGGCGTTCCGGTTGGTACCCACAGAGGCCAGAAGGGCCGTGATACAGGTGCCGATATTCTGTCCGAACAGCACAAACACCGCGCTGTGCAGATTGATCACTCCGCCCATGGCCAGCGCCTGCAGGATACCCACAGAGGCTGAGGAGGACTGGATAATCGCCGTGAACACGGCTCCTGCGATAATACCCAGCAGCGGATTGGAGAATTTGGTCATCAGCTGGATAAAGGTATCATTATCCCGCAGTGGAACCATGGCGTCGCTCATCATGCCCATGCCGATAAACAGCACGCCGATGCCCGCAATGATACCGCCCACATGCTGTATCTTCTTACTCTTCACAAAAATCAGAAGCATCACGCCCACAAAAGCAATCAGAGGCGCCAGCGCCCCGATATCCAGAGCGATCAGCTGACCGGTGATGGTGGTGCCCACATTGGCGCCCATGATGATCCATACAGCCTGTTTTAAGGTCATCAGGCCGGAATTTACAAAGCCCACGGTCATGACTGTGGTGGCTGAGGAGGACTGGATCAGAGCCGTGATACCCGCTCCCACCAAAACCCCCAGAAACCTGTTAGCTGTCAGACGTTCCAGGATCTGTTTCATCCTGTTTCCCGCCACTGCCTCCAGATTGTTACTCATCATCTGCATGCCGTACATGAACAGCGCCAGTCCGCCCAGCAGGCTCAGAAGTATTTCAATACCCATTTTTGTTTCTCCCTTTGTTTTCTATCTGCCGTCTCAAAAATGCCGTAAACTGCGAACAATAAGGCATAGCCTGCCATCTCACAGGATTGCAGGTTATGCCTTATCTGTCAGTTGATATGATTTAAAAAGTTACATCCCTTTAAGCTGCCGCCGAATTCTGTCATTGTAACCTCTCTTGAACTTTTACGCAATATTTACGACTTCTTTACACCGACTCATTATAAGGGATATATGTCCTGCCGTCAATCCTCTTGATATTAGCCAGTTTTTGCTAAGATTTCGATTTTTATACGTATCCCAGCAGTCCCGGCAGCCACATAGACAGGATGGGAACGTAGGAAACAAGCAGGAGAACAACAAATATTGCCGCGAAATAAAGGAGCAGCGGGCGGATTACATTTTCGATCTTCGTCTTGCCCACCTTGACGCCCACAAACAGTGTGGTGCCCACAGGAGGCGTGATGGTGCCGATGCACAGGTTGAAGATCATCATGATTCCAAAATGTACGGTATTCATCCCCAGCTTCTGGCAGATCGGAAGGAAAATCGGGGTAAAGATCAGGCAGGCCGGTGTCATATCCATAAAAGTACCGATGATCAGCAGTAAAATATTGATAATAAACAGGATCACGTACCGGTTGTCGCTGAGGCTCAGCATCGCCTCGGACACTGCTGTGGGGATTCCCGTAAAGGCCATCACCCAGCTCATGATGCTGGACACGCCGATGAGGAATATGATGATACCGGTCATCTCCGCGCTGTCTAAGAAGATCTTCGGCAGGTCGCTGAGCTTGATGGACTTATAAAAGACCAGGGACAGGATCAGGCTGTACACCACCGCCACCACGCTTCCTTCCGTGGCTGTGAAGATACCTGAGATGATTCCTCCGATAACGATCACGATCATGGCCAGACAGGGAATGGCTGCAAAAAATACCTTTACCTTCTCGCTCCAGTTGTATTTTCTGGTGCTGCGGTAGCCCTTCTTCTTGGCAAAATAATAGATGACCAGCATACATGCAAGGCCCCAGAGAATTCCGGGTATATAGCCTGCCATGAACAGAGCCGCTACAGAGGTTCCGCCGCTGACCAGGGAGTAGGTAATCATTACGTTGCTGGGCGGAATCAGAAGTCCGGTAGGCGCTGTGGCAATGTTGGCCGCCGCAGAGAAATCCCGGTCATACCCTTCCTCCTCCTCGATCGGGCCTATGATGGAACCCATGGCGGAGGCCGCCGCTGTGCCGGACCCGGAGATGGCTCCGAACAGCATGTTGGCAATGGCGTTGGTGTGAGCCAGAGCGCCGGGGATATTCCCGGTAAACAGCTTGGCAAAATTAATCAGCCGGATGGCTATGCCGCCCTTGTTCATAATGTTGCCGGCCAGGATAAAGAACGGTATGGCCAGCAGGCTGAACACCGAGATGCCGGAGAATATGCGCTGGGCGCCTGTGAGCACGCCGCGGGGCACATCCAGCACCGGCAGAATGGCGCAGATGGAGGACACTGCCAGGGCCACGGAGATGGGCACGCCCGCCAGCAGCATAATCACCAAGAGAGTTAATATAATCAGTCCGCAAAATACTGCTGCATTCATATTCTGGCCTCCCCCTTTTCATTGAAATCTTTGTGCAGCATATCCGCTGCATTGATCAGGCTGAAGATCATGATCAGCACGCCGCTCACTGGCACAATCACATAGATGTAGCCCATGGGAACGCGCAGGGACGCCGTATTCTGGATCATGGTCAGCTTGGTGATTGCACTGCCGCCGTATACCATCACAATGCCTGCGAAGGCACAGGTTAAGAGGTCAATGGCCACCTCCAGGCATTTGCGGGCAGGACCTGTCAGCTTGTCGGCAAGGAAGCCCATACGCATGTGGTCCCGTTTGCCGAACACATAGGCTGAGGCCAGCAGGGCCATCCAGGTAAAGGCGTAGGTCAGAAGCTCCTCAGACACTGTGCTGGGCCGCTTGAAGAAATACCGCGTTACAATCTGATAGGTTCCGATAATGGTCATCATGGCAAAAAGAGCCACAATAATCACACCCAGCACCTTCATGATGCCGGCTCTCAATTTATGAAGCGTCTCCATGTTATTGCCCTCCCTTCGCGTTCTCGTTGGCCTGGCGGATGTGCTCATAGAGGTCCGCTATCTTAGGGTTGGATTCCAGCATCTGCTGGTGAAGGGGAAGTACCTTTTCTTTAAATGCTTCCACATCCACATCAATGAACTGTACGCCCATGTCGTCAGCCGCAATCTTCTTGGCCTCCTCGATGCTCTTGTCCCACTCTTCCATCTCAACCTGTGTGGAAAGCAGGGCTGCATCCTTGAAAACCTCATATTCCTCAGGGCTTAAACCATTTAAAAACTTTAAGTTGGCCACCAGCATATCAGGTACCATCTGGTGCTTGTTGTAGCAGTAATATTTGGCCACCTCGCCGTGCTTGTTGTTGGTGAGGGCCAGCTCGTTGTTCTCCGCGCCGTCGATTACGCCCTGCTGGATCGCTGTATAAACCTCGCCGAATCCCATGGGAGCTGCGGCCGCGCCAAAGGCGTTGACCATGGCCACGCTGGCCGGGCTCTGCTGCACGCGGATCTTTTTCCCCTTCAGATCCGCCGGGGTGTTGATCGGCGTCTTAGCATAAAAGTTTCTGGTTCCCGCATTATACCAGGTCACCACGCGGAAGCCCGCCTCATCGGTGGACTCGTAAATCTGTTCCATATATTCCGTATCTTCCATCACGGACTTGTACACATCCTCTGAGTCAAACAGGTAGGGCATGCTGAAAATCTCATACACTCCCGCAAAGTTCTCCAGATTGGCAGTACCCGCCACCACAAAGTCAATGGCTCCTGTCTGTGTCAGCTCAATGGCCTTCTGGGCTGAGCCAAGGATCTCATTTGGGAAGATCTGCACCTCATATTTGTCCCCCAGGCGCTCCTCCACATAGTCCTTAAATGCCAGTAAACCCAGATGTTCCGGATGGGTCTCTGACTGGGCATGGGAGATGCGGATGATTCGTTTCCCCGAAGTCGCCATTCCGCAGCCTGACAGTCCCGCAGCCGTCATCAGCGCAAGCGCCGCGACAGCCAGTCTTTTCAACGTGTTTTTCATGCTACCATTCCTTCCTTTCCTCTCATAACAGTTTCCCATATTTTTGGTGATTTTATTCCTGATCCGCCATAAGCCAGGCAAATATTCCAAATTTTGAGCAAAAAAAATACACCCAGGCTTATAATAATCCGGATCTGTTAAAGTTTTTGACACTTCTTTAACAACATCTTAATTATAAGGCCGGGGCGTATAATTGTGTACCGTAAAATCTTGACATAGGGGAAGAAGATTTTAACTTTTCCCGTATTTTTTTGTAGTCTCCGTGAAAATGCACAACTTTAATCCACTATTTTTGTGCATAATACAGTTCTCTGAACTCAGATGGAATCATTCCCGTCAGGCGTTTAAACACCTTGGCAAAATAATTGGAATCAAAATACCCCACCCTCATCCCAACTTCCTTCACATTCATTTCACGGTTCTTTAACAGCTTCTTTGCCTCATTTACCCTGTAGTTGGTGAGATAGGCTGTAAAATTCTGGTCAAAGCACTGCTTGAAGAGTTTGCAGAAATATGCATCAGAGTAATTCATGGCCCTGGCCGCATCCTGCATGGAGATCTCCCTCATAAAATTGCTGCTGATATAGTCCCTTATGGAGGCCGCCACCTGGTCCATGCGGGAATCCCCGGAGTCATCCTGTAATTGGCCCGCCGCCGCTGTATGTGTCTTGTTGCCCTGACCGCGGGTTGCGGCATTTTCTCCGCTCTCAGGCCCCTTGTTCTCAGGCCTCCCGCTTTCGGACTTCCCGCTTCCGGGCCACCCGTTTCCACGCGCGCCAGGGGCCTGGGAGATCCCCAGCTCCGCCTGGCGGATGGCCTCCTCCATCACGGCCAGCAGCTCCTCCTCCTCGCAGGGCTTCAGCAGATAGTCCAGGGCGCGGATCACCAGCGCCCGCCTGGCATAGGTAAACTCATCATAGGCTGTGAGAAAGATGATGACACAGTCAGGGTCCAGGGCACGGATCTGCTCCGCCGCCGCCACTCCGTTTAACTCCGGCATGGCAATGTCCATGATGACAATGCGGCTCTTCTCGCGGCGGTGAATCTCCACCGCTTCCAGGCCGTCCTCTGCCTGGGATATCTCAATCTGGGTCCCAAAGTGCCTTTCAAGCCTCCTGCACAGGGCCATCCGCTCAATGGACTCATCATCCGCCACCAACACCCGTATCATAATTGTCCCCCGCTTTCATTGTCATTTGCCTCAGACACGCCCGGGCTGAAGGAGAGGCGGATCACCGTGCCCTTGCCCGGACAGCTGTACAGCTCCATCTCCCCATCCTGATACATGGAATGAATCCTGCGGTAAATGTTGCCCACTCCGATCCCTGTCCTCTTTGTATCCCCCTCAGCCAGGGCTTTTTTGATCTCCTGCAGCCGATTTTCCTCTATGCCGCAGCCTGTGTCCGACACATAGATATACAGCCGCCCCAGCCTGTATCTGGCGCATATATGAACCTTTCCGCCCTTTTTCTGGCCGGAGATCCCGTGAATAACAGCATTTTCCACCAATGGCTGAAGGGCAAAGGACGGCACCAGCACCTCCAGCGTATCCGGCGCGCAGTCCATGGTATATCGCAGGCGTTTCCCAAAGCGCATCTGCTGGAGATACATATAATCCTGTACCACCTTCAGCTCCCGTTCCAAAGGCATGACACTGTCCGTGGATTTTAAATTATAGCGGAACAGGCGGCTTAAAGCTGTTATCATCTGCTCCGTAACCGCTGCCTCCTCCACCTGGGCCATGGAAGCGATCATATTCAAGGTATTAAATAAAAAATGGGGATTGATCTGGTTCTTCAGCATCTGCAGGCGCACCGCATCCAGCTCCTTCTCAACCTGATGTTTCTCCTTCAAAGCCGTGATATACCCCTTGGTAGACCGTTTCATATGATAAAACGACCGGATCAGGCGGGCGATCTCATCATCACCCAGAGCCTCCATCTCCGGCCCGTCAAAATCATTGGCCGCGATGCGCCCCGAGTCCTCAGCCAGTCTCAGCACCGGCTCCACCAGCCTTTTGCTGGTCCAGCCCTTCAGGCGCTCCACCGCCGCCACCGCCGCAATTCCGAAGAAAACAGCCGCCGCAGGGATCACTGCAAAAAGAGGGCGCAGCACCTCATAGCGCTGGTTCCCCTCCTCCACATTCATCTGCTGGAGCCGCCCCGCGTAATCCTGCAGATAGTCCTGTATCCTGTAGACGCTGTAGAGGGTATCCATATATTCCCCGCCCCTGTCGGTATTCTGAAGCACCTGGGTCCGCATGATCACGTATGTCTCATATAGGTTCTGTATGGACCATGTCTGGGCATACCGCCTGGCTCCAATATCCCTGTAGTCGTATGGCAGGTTCTCCACCGCGTGTTCCGTCCGTCTTGCCGCCTCCTGGTAGACCGTCTCCTGTTCCTGGGTGCGCCCCTGGATGTAGGCCGCAAATGCACGTTTTTCCTCATCCACGGCCTTCCAAAGCTCCAGGCTCTTCCCGCTGTTCTGCAAAATGCCATTAAACCCCAGAAGCCCAAACCCGGAGACCGCCAGGCTGCCTGCAATGGACAATACCACAACCGACACCGCCAGAAACGAAATCAGCCTCATTCTATCCTTCAAGGATTCACCTGGACGGTGCATTCTACTCTTTTGTCTCTGCATCTGTGCTCTCACCAATCTGTTTTGTCGTTTATCTGTCTATTGTCATACAAAAACGATTGTTAGTCAAGCCTCCTGATTGACATTAAGCGCCATAGAAAAAAATATTTCGGTTCAGGGATTCGTACCCAGCAGGAGTTACTGTGACAGAAAACATAAAAAGTACCCGGAGTGAGATTCGAACTCACAAAAACCGCAGTCTGAGTACGGTGCGTATGCCGTTCCGCCATCCGGGCAAAATATATAAATTGAATTTTTATTCCTGCGTGCCTCTGGAGGGATTCGAACCCACATGTGCCTTCCGGCACCCGGATCCTTAGTCCGGTGCATATGCCATTTCTGCTACAGAGGCTTTATACTAAGATATGAAAAACCTGGTAAAATTTAAATACGCCCGGCAGGAGTCGAACCCGCAATCGCTGGATATAAGCCAGGTGCAACGTACCGCATCACCTCAGGCGCTGATTCTCTTCCAATGCACGCAATGGGATTCGAACCCATACACTCTGCCCGGAGGCAGGGGTGCTGTCCACTGACACCACACGTGCAGAACCGGATTTTGCATGTGCTCTGTCCGGCCCGGTAACTTTTCCCGGAAAGCGATATAAAGGAAGTGCCTGTTTCCACTTATACCGGCAGCTGGATGAATTTCATCCCGATCTGGACTGAAATTGATTGCCTTTCAGCCGCGCTCCAAAGGCAGGACTTGAACCTGCAACACCACGGTTAACAGCCGTGTGCTCTGCCGTTGAGCTACTTTGGAATGTGTTTTTGCAACAAAAAACCGTCTGTATGGACTTGCTCCTTACAGACGGTAAAACAATTCATCTACTTCCCTTTAAATCAAGGCGTGCCTGTGCCTTGTGCTGAAAATAGATGGATTCCGCCTGTATTTGGACTAAGGATAGATATATATAGATTCAGATTCAGACATGGTAAATTAAACGTTCTGAGATTCAGACCGTCTGCTATTATCTGATTATTCATTGCAGCCCTTGCTTTCATCATTATACCGTCTTCCTTTCGTCTTAAATAAATACAAAAAAGCCCGCACGAGATCTACACAAATAATGTAGATATCGGACAGGCACTTCCTTTATCTGTAAACACTATATCACACTTGGATTTCAATTGTCAAGCATAATTTTCCAGGTTTATATATTTATATATTTACAATTATGAGCATTCCAACCAGCAGCATTAAGCCCACAGCCATAACCAGGGATAGGGCATTCACTATTTTACATGCCCTGTCCTTAAATATGGTAGAGAATACCCGGAAGATACCAATCCCTGCTGCTCCGCCCAGGGAATTCGTGATTAAATCCGTAATATCACTGGCACCAATGGCCAGGATGAATTGAAATATCTCCAGCAGCAGGCTTGTCAGGAATATTGGAATAAGCTGACGGGGCCACTGTCTATGGCCATTAAGCATCCCCATAAAAATCCCAAAAGGTACAAAAATAACCATATTATCGATGATCTCACTTACATCCATCGTGTCGTTGACAATTGCCGGCTGTGAAAAAGGGATTAGATTAATATTTCTTATATAACCCAGATTTTCTATGGAAAATCCCATTTTAAATAAAATAACCCACACCAGCATAACAGCATAAATGATAAATAATGTCCAGGTCAATTTTTTTGATTCCATATGCATCACACCTCCCTATACGTTTATATTATAGAGGGATCATAATGAGAT
>URUZ01000146.1 GCA_900551225.1 uncultured Clostridium sp. | reverse complement strand
GAGGAGGACTGCACCCGCCTCTGGGAAGGGCTGGCAGCCGGGGATATCCAGGTGGTGGGCACAGACCACTGCCCCTTCAATTACGGCAAAGAGAAGCAGCTGGGCAAGGATGATTTCACAAAATGCCCCAACGGCGCTCCCGGCGTGGAAGAGAGAATCCCCCTGCTATTTTCCGAGGGCGTGATGAATAACAGGATCAGTGTCAACCGTTTCGTGGAGACCATGTGCACCAACCCTGCGAAGATCTACGGCCTCTATCCACAAAAGGGAATTCTGCAGCCCAGCTCAGACGGAGATCTGGTCGTCATTGACCCGGAGGCAGAATATGTGATCACCCATGACAGGATGCACAGCGCTGTCGATTATACCACCTATGAGGGGATCAAGGTCAAAGGAGAGATCAGCCTCGTCATGCAGAGAGGCCGGATCGTGGCCCAGGATAACCAGTTTAAAGGAGAGAGGGGCGCAGGCCGCTTTATCATGAGAAAACCACATCCCACGGCATAATACGTAAATGGGAATCATATAGGCGCAGTGTAACGGCAGCGGATTATCTCAGCTGCCGCTTCACTGCGCCTGAGGCATACCGTGAGGCCGGATGTTACGTTATATGCTGATCAGGAAAGCTCCCTGCACTGCGTTCAGGGAAGCGGCACTGCACAGATCAACGGAGGTAAACTATGAAATTGGTACGGCTGTCCCTGCTGGCTGCGGCAGGATTATCGCTGTTACTTTTAAGCAGCTGCGGCCGGGCATCCTCCGGTTCTCCCGGGGCACAGGACCCGCCCCCCAAGATGGCCGCCATACTCCCCGGCATGATCGGGGACCAGAGCTGGAACAAGACCAATTATGACGGAATTTTAAAATGCCGGGAAGATCTGGGCGTGGATTTAGAGTACATGGAAAATGTGGCCGAGAGCGACTTTGAAGCGGTCTTAACCAGCTACGCCCAGCAGGGATACGGCCTTGTGATCGCCGCCGGCTCCCAGTTTGACGAGGCGGTGGCAGCCGTGGCCCCCGATTACCCCGAAACGACCTTCTGCGTGGTGAACGGTTCCTACTGCGGCGGCAAAAATGTAGCCCCTGTATTTCCCAAAGAGTACGAGGCCAGCTATCTGGCCTCAATCATCGCAGGCAATGTGACCCAGAGTGGAACCCTGGGAGTCATCGCCGGTTACCCCAACACCCCAATGGAGCATCTGCTGGATGTCTACGAGAAAAATGCCGTCGGCCTGGCGGCGGGGCGCGGAATCCCAAACCCGCGGGCCCTGCGGTGCTATGCCAACAGCTGGACCGATGTGGAACTGGGCAGAAAAATCGCGGAGCAGATGATTGACAGCGGGGCCGACACCTTGTTCATCTATGCCAACCAGGTAGGCCTGGGATGTATCGAGGCCGCTAAAGAACGACATGTAAAGGTGATCGGATTCTCCGACAACCAGAATGATCTGGGGGAGGGAACTGTGATCGCTTCCATCAACTTTGATTTCGCCACCCTTTACAGCTGGACCGTTCAGCAATACCTGAGCGGAGAGCTGCGCGGCAACCGTATACATGAGATCGGAATCCGGGAAGGGCTCTTCGTTCCAACCTATCCGACGGGAACGCCCCAGGCGCTGAAAGATGCCGTAGACCAGGGGATTTCCGACTTTCTGGACGGAAAGGCGGATTTGACCCAGTGGTTTGCTGAAGATTGATTCCAAAACATCCCATTTGTCCTTTTTCCAGCCCCCGCTTTCACTTTATAATACATGATATCAGTACAATCATACAATTCTAAAGTGAAAGCGGGGGTAATTTTATGTTAACATGTGATGTATTAATCAAAAATGCCACGGTTTTAATGCCGGACATGACCATTGCCAAGGGGCTGACAATTGCATTGAAGGACGGAAGAATTGCGGAGGTTTCGGACCAGCTGCCGGAATACACGGCAGAGACGGTGTTCGACGATCCGCACCTGCTCTGGATGCCCGGCCTGACCGACGGCCACCTGCACACCAGCCAGCAGTTTCTAAAGGGCAGCCTGCTGGATGAGAAGCCGGTGATCTGGAAGCGGATCAATGTGCCCTTTGAGGCCTCTCTGACCGAGGAGACCATGGCCTTAAGCGCACGGCTGGCAGCGGCTGAGATGATCCGCTGCGGCACAACCTCTTTCGTGGATGCCGGGGGGCCCCACGTGGAAGCTGCTGCCGAGGAGTATTTAAAGATCGGAATGCGCGGGGCCCTGACCTGGCAGACCACAGACGGACCCAAGGTGCCGGGCACGCTCCGGGTGGAGACAGACCAGGCGGTTCCCCGTCTGGAGAAGCTGTACAGGGAGTACAATGGAAAGAACGGCCTGCTGCAGGTGTACTACTCCATCACCTCCCTGATGGCCTGCACCGAAGAACTGTTCCGCTCCGTATTCGCCGCTGCGAAGGATCAGAACATTCCGGCAGAATGCCATATGAATGAGTACACCAGCGAAGTTCTGGACTTCATGGAGAAATATGGAGACCGGCCCTTTGAGTACCTGGACAAAATCGGAGCACTGACAGATCATTTCACAGCCGCCCACTGCCTGATTCTCTCAGAATCTGAGATAGCCATCATAAGGGACAGAGGCCTTAGGGTGGTGCACTGTCCATTCAGCAACTGCGGCAAGGGCGTGGGGCCTACCCCCAGGCTGCTGGCCGAGGGGATTCCCGTGGCCTTCGGCAGTGACGGCGCCGGCCACGGCGGGCTTGACTTGTTCCGGGAGATGAGGGCCTTCCGCTGCGTCATGAACGTGACCCACGGCTTAAGCACAGGCAATCCGCAGATTATGCCTGCCAAGACCATTCTTCACATGGCCCTGGACGGCGGCGCCAGGGCCCTCATGCGGGATGACCTGGGCAGAGTCCAGCCAGGCTGCCTTGCGGACCTCATTGCCATAGACTTAAGAAGGCCTCAGATGATGGCCACCTCCAGCCTGGTCAATTCCCTGGTAGAGAGCGCCTGCGGAGGTGATGTGGTCCACTCTGTGATCCACGGGAACGTGGTGATGAAGGACAGGGAGCTGCTGACCATTGACGAGGACCGCCTGTACCATGACGTGGAACATGTGATGGGCGGGCACCCCTATTTCAGCAAGCCGGGCGCCTGGTGCAGAGCGTAATTTTTCGTAAGAATTATTACGCTTCATTACCATTTCCTGAACTCCCTTGACCTTGGAGTAACTCCATAGTGTAGATTATCCTTGTCATCCAAAACGATATGGATATGAATACGAAAGGAGTTAAATAAATTATGAAAAAGAAGACAAAATTACTGTTGGTTCCCTGTGCCGCAGCGGCATTGACCCTGGGCGCCTCCATGATGTCCTATGCAGCCACCGGATGGGCGGAGGAAGGCGGACAGTGGGTTTACTACAACAACGACGGCTCCAGAGCCACCGATGTATTTAAGAAATCAGGAAATGGGTGGTATTACCTGGACTCCGACGGCTACATGACCAAGAGTTCCCTGATTGAGGTGGACGATAACTACTACTACCTGGATTCCATGGGCGCTATGGTGAGCAACCAGTGGCGCGAGGTTGACAACGAAGAGAGTGGTGACGGCGAACCCGACACCTGGTGGTATTACCTGCAGGCCAACGGCAAGGCAGTGAAGAAATCCGGCTCCAGCAGCAGCGTAAAGACAGCCACCCTGCCCACAGCCTCCGGCGATGCCAAGTTCATCTTTGATGAAGAGGGCCGCATGATGTCCGGATGGATTGATGAGAACGGGGAAATGCTGACCGATGAGGACGCCTGGAAGACCGGCATCTACTACTGCGGGCTGGAAGATGGCGGCCGCATGGCCTCCGGCTGGAAATACCTGACCGCTGAGGATGACGACAGCGAAAAGGACAGAGACGGCGACGGCTACTACTTCTATTTCAATACCAACGGCAAGAAGGTTACTGATACCGACAGCAAGAAGATCAACGGCCGCAAATACCGCTTCAACGAGGAAGGCGTAGCTGAGTTCGACTGGTTCGCCAAGCCTGACACTGCCAGCGGTTCAACTGCCAGCGGTTCCAATATGTACTACAGCACAGAAGAACAGTGCTGGCTGTCCACCGGATGGTTCAAGACTGTTCCCGGAGAGAATGTAGACGCAGAAGCTCATGATGACGACGAGCCCAAGTGGTTCTACGCCAACTCCAACGGCGAGCTGGCCAAGGGCGAAATCAAGACCATCAAGGGCCAGAAATACGGCTTTGACCCCAACGGAATCATGCTGAACGGCCTGTACAAGATCACCTTTGAGGAAGATGGAAAAACCATCGCCCAGGCTGAGGAGATCGAATCCGAGAACGAGCTGCCTGAGGAGGGCGACGATGTATCCGTATACTACTTCGGCAATTCTCCTAAGGAAGGCGCCATGAAGACAGGCACCTGCACGCTGGATATCGACGGCGAAAAGTATTACTACAAATTTAAGACCTCCGGCAGCGACAAGGGAGCCGGTGTTGACAAGATCGATGACGACTCTATCTATGTAAAGGGCAAACGCCTTGAAGCAGAAGAGGGTTCCAAGTACGAAGTGATCACCTACGGCGGTGAGGATTACCTGGTAAGCACCTCCGGCAAGATCATGAAGAACAAGAAGAACATCAAGGATGCTGATGACACCTACTATACTACCAACAGCAAGGGCATCGTTATCCGTCAAGGCGCTGAAAAGGAATAATTCTCATACATCACACACGGGGAGCCGCTGGCAACAGCGGCTCCTGATTTTTGTAACAAGCAATCAGAAAATATATAAGATGGTGGAATCATCAAGAAAAGAGTTTGGAATAATCTCCTGAAGATGTTCAATTCTTGAACACATGTACTCCAGATCATTATTTGTCAGGTTCCTGGCCGCCCATTCTCTCAGCCGTTCCAATTCAGACAAAACCTGGTCAAGGTCACAACGCTGAAACTGGGAACCATCCATGAAAATCTTTACATTCATTTCCCTGATCGCTGGTTCCCAATGCTGGAGGTAAAAGCGCTCTGAGGAGATGGGCTCACTTAGGGTGATTGAGGCATTGGAATTGTAGATATCGTTGTTTTTGATTCGGAAAAGTGCTACTGACATGGTGTGACCTCCTTGCCATGGATGGCTAATAGTTTTTTTTTTGGGGGGGGGGGGGGAGCCTTGTAAACTTACCATACGGACCCCTTGCAAAATAAAAGGACGTCATATCTCCACCATTTTGGGAGTGTACTATTATTTTGTTCTGCAATTTTAATGATAGCTTCTGCAGCGCCCACACCCATCACTCCCAACCGACTTTTATGCTTGTTATTATAGTCATTGCAAGCGCGAAAGTTAATACGTACATTAATTAAGATCATTCTCTCTCATATTTCCTCACCCTTCCATCCCCCCTCATTTCCACCAACCGTCTCATATCCTTTGACACCACCCATGTGTCAAAGGACACTACAGTGACATCCTCCAAATTACACAGCAGGGAATGCAGGCTGCCTTGTATCACAGGCAGACCAGCCCCATCCCAGACAATATACACCTCATCGCCGATCCACTGCGATGATATCTCCTCCGCACAGCCCAGTTCCTCCCAGACTGCCGGGCAATACTGATTCTCCGGTTTAAACAGTTCCCTCAGAACCTGGTTTAATTCACGCACCAGCCGCTCCCCGGCCTCAAACGGCACGATCTCCGCCTGCGTCCCCATTGCCTCAAGGCATTCCTGAAGCAGGGCGTTAGTCTCCCATCCCTTCTGAATCATCCTCTTTTTAATCCTCTGCCTCTGCTCATCATTCATCTTTTAATCCACCCCATCCCCCATACTCAGGCGCAGACTGTTCAGGCAGCTTTCAGCATAATCCCTGACCCCCTGATCCCGAACATTGGCCAAATTCAGGTATTCCTTCTGAAACTGCTCCGCCTCCACCGGAAAACAGGCGTAATCCCAGGCCCCGTCATCACTGTATATAACCCCATCCGTCAGCACAGCGATTGCAATGGCCAAAAATCCATAGTACAAGCTAATGGCAGCGGGCTGCCCCATGGTCCTTTTGACATTCCATGAATAGCCCAGCTCCAAACTGCCATATATTTTATCCTGCAATTTCCGCGCTTTTTCATTTCCCGACAACTCCTCCATCCAGAATTCCCGGTCCAGATCCGTTCCCTCATGATAAAACACCAGTGCTTGTCCCAGCCCATCAACTGAAAACGACTGATACTCCCCCTCCCTGGTAACCATGCAATCTTGTTTCACACAGGACCCGGTCACTGTATCATATGTCCGGCAGATAAAATTTACATCCCAATGTATCTTCTTTTTTTCCAAATATTCACAAAAAAGTTGCTGGGACAACCCTTTTACCTCATCACACCGCGGAATATACCGCCTCACCGGAAATACATCAAAACTCATGCTCATACCCGCGCCCCCCTTGTTTTACTGGCTTTTACTACATTTTACCACACCGGTGGGCGCCATTCAAAACATTTCCCTCTTGACTCTATACCCACTACATGGTTTATACTATACATGCGGCCTTCCCACTTAGGCACGCAAAACACAACTAACATTATTCAACATTTCAAGAAACGGGGTTTTATTATGAAACAGCTGAAGAATTTAATGCTCCAGCTGAAACAAGAAGCAACACAGACATTCACCTGGAAATCTACGGTATCTATCATTCTGGGAACAGCAATCATTTCCTTTGGAATCTACAACGTCCACCGTCAGGCCAACATCACCGAGGGCGGAATTCTGGGAATGATCCTGTTGTGCAACCATTGGCTGGGAATCTCTTCCTCCATTCTTTCCCCTATTTTAGACGGCTTAAGCTATCTATTCGGCTACAAATATCTGGGCAAGGATTTCCTGAAACGCTCCATTTTCGCCACATTCTGCCTTGCGGCATTTTTCCGCCTTTGGGAAATGTTTCCGCCGCTGCTGCCCAGTCTTGGGGACAGACCCCTTCTGGCCGCTGTGGCAGGAAGCCTGTTCATCGGCGTGGGCTGCGGCCTGGTAGTTCGCCAAGGGGCATCCTCAGGCGGCGACGACGCGCTGGCCATGGTGATATCCAAGCTCTCAGGCTGCAAGATCGCCCGGGCTTACCTGTTCACGGACGTTACAGTGCTGGTGCTTTCCCTCTCCTATATTCCATTGCAGCGAATCGGCTACTCCCTGGTGACAGTGACCATATCCTCTTACCTTATCGGAATTGTCACTGACCTGGGTAAAAAACCGGCTAAAAAAACCAATACAGAAGCCGTGCCTGATTAAGGGCACGGTTTTTGCGTACCATAACTGGTGAGGTCCCTCACGAGCCTAGTGAGAATATATGCCCAGACACTTGACGAGGTCTTTCACGAGTTTAGTGTCTGTGGTATAATGGTCCAATACGGTTAAACGCCGGACCAGGGGGGCAGCAGATGGATTTTTATAAACTAAAATACTTTATCAGTGTCGCAAGGCATCTCAGTTTTACCAGAGCCGCGGAGGAATGCCACGTGGCCCAGACCGTCATGAGCCGGCAGATCGCCAGCCTGGAGGAAGAGCTGGGCGTCCAGCTGCTGTACCGCAACAACCGGCAGGTGGAGCTGACGCCGGCGGGAATCCTGTTCTACGATGAGTCTGTGTACATGCTGCAATACTATTACGGCGCGCTGGAGCGGACGAAGAAGACGGCTGTGGGGTACAAGGGCGCCTTAAAGATCGGCGTGGGGCCTTATGAGATGGATCTGCTGCCGGACAAGCTTTTAAATATCACAGAGCATTACCCGGAGATCTCCGTAAACTGTATGCAGTTTTCCTACGGCATCCTGCCCTTCCGGTTCACCCGGGGCCTGGTGGATGTGGCCTTCTGCAGCAGGAAGCTGGCCACGCGGTTTGACAACAGCGTGCTCATCGACGCCTACCCCAACTACTGGCTGCTGGCAGCACACAAGGACCATGAATTCTGGCAGCTGCCCCCAGAGCGCAGGCAGGCCCTGGACGGCCAGGTTCTCATCGTGCTGGAGGACGATCTGGACGATGAGTTCAAATACACCTGCGTCAAGTGCGGCTGCCGGGTTAAGGAATACTCCAAAACCAACTTTTACAATACCCAGCTGCTGATGCTTCAGGGCAAGATTGGGATTGCCTTCCTGCCCGGTTTCTTAAAGGCCAGGCTGCCGGAGTGCATACGCACCGAGGAGGCCCGGGATCTGCCCTTTTTGTATTCCTTTATCGGCGCATACATGCGGGAGAACCACAACCCCTGCATCAAGACATTTCTGGAAGCGAATTTTTAAGACTGTCATATACAGAGCGGGGATACGCCTTTCATTAGACGTACCCCCGTTTTCCACATTTTAGTTATGCTTTTTCAACATGCTTTTATGCATTTAATATGTTATACAAATATCATTTCAACTGATAGAATAATTTCAGTTGACGCGGGCCTGGCCCGCGGAATAAACAGATGAAAAGGAGAATGTATCATGAATTCTAAAAAAGGGAAATTGGGGCTGCTCAGCATCATCCTGCTTGGCATCAACTCAGTAATCGGTTCTGGTATCTTTCTGATGCCGGGACAGGCTTACGGCCTCATGGGGACAGGCAGTTTGTGGGTTTACGTATTTGACGCACTGCTGGTAATCGCTATGGTTATGTGCTACGCGGAGGTGGGCGGTATGTTCACTCAGACCGGCGGCGCTTATATCTACGCCAGAGAGGCTTTCGGCGAGTTCGTAGGCTTTGAGGTGGGTATCATGAGATGGGTGATGTGTACCGTTTCATGGGCTACCATGGCCGTGGGCTTCACCACAGCGCTTGCCAATATCGTACCGGCGGCAGCTGATCCCATGGTGCGCAACCTGATTGTGGTTTCACTGATTGTGGGACTTGGAATTGTAAATATCATCGGCATTGACTGCACCAAATATTTAAACAACATCATCACCACAGGCAAGCTGATCCCCCTGATCATCTTTGTCAGTGTGGGCGTGTTCTTCATTAAGGGAAGCAATTTCGCTGCCCCGGCAGGCGTGGAGACCGGCGCTGCCAACTTCTCACAGGCCGCTATGCTGATCTTCTATGCATTTACCGGATTTGAGTCCATCGCAGTGGCTGCGGGGGATATGTCCAACCCGAAGAAAGATGTTCCCATCGCTTCCTTTGCTGTTATGCTGCTGGTTTCTGCCATCTACCTTCTGGTACAGGCTGTTTCCATTGGAACCATGGGTCCTGCCCTGGCAACCAGCACTGCTCCTGTTGCTGA
The DNA here is from genome assembly GCA_900551225.1 of uncultured Clostridium sp. Taxonomy (GTDB): domain Bacteria; phylum Bacillota; class Clostridia; order Lachnospirales; family Lachnospiraceae; genus Enterocloster. Next base: position 2,338 of record URUZ01000146.1, on the reverse strand, counting down.
GGCTTCCAGCATGTTCCTCGGCGGTCTGGGCGGAGTCCTGGTTACTGTGGGAACACTGATCTCCATCGGCGGAATCAACCTGACCGCTGCGTTTATCACCCCAAGAAACGTATATGCCCTGGCTGAGGACGGCCTGGTTCCCAGAGCTTTGGCTAAGACAGGCAAGAGAAACACCCCTTACATCGCAATCATCATCTCCGTACTGATCACCATCCCGGTGGCTCTGTCCGGAACCTTCACACAGCTGGCTGTGCTCAGCGTTGTGGCAAGATTCATCCTGCAGTACATCCCCACCTGCCTGTCCGTGCTGGTGCTGAGAAAGAGAGAGGATTTAAAATCTACCTACACAGCTCCCTTTGGCTGGGCTATGCCTGTGATCTCTGTGGTTGTCAGCATCTGGCTGCTGGCCAAGTCCTCACCCAAGCAGCTGCTGTGGGGCGCCATTGCACTGATCGCCATCGCTCCCTTCTACTTTGTGATGAAACGGATTCGTGAAAAGGAAGCAGCGGAGAAATAATGATGTCACAGAAAAATGATCACCTGAAAACCCCCTGGATTGACCAGAATGCAGAGCATCTGGATGAGATACGCAGACAGATCTGGGACTATGCGGAGCCGGGACTTGAAGAATTCAAGTCCTCGGCTCTATTAAAAAAGACCCTTCTGGAGTCCGGTTTTGATATTGAAGAGGGCCAGAGCGGCATTGAGACCGCATTTAAGGCCACCTGGGGCACAGGAAAGCCGGTAATCGGGTTCCTGGGCGAGTTCGACGCCCTGCCCGGCATGAGCCAGAAGGCCTGCTGCGCCAGGGAGGCTGTTCCTGAGCGGTCCTGGGGCCACGGCTGCGGCCACAACCTGCTGGGCACCTCTGCCATGGCGGCTGCTATTGAGCTGAAGGAACAGATGGCCAGAGAGAATCTGCCGGGAACCGTGGTGTTCTGGGGCTGTCCTGACGAGGAGGGCAGCCAGGCCAAGATCTTCCTGGCCAGGGATCACCATTTCGACGGCCTGGACGCCGCCCTGACCATGCATCCGGGAATCGCCAACTATGCCAACGAGGGCGCGGCGGCGGCATTTTTCTCGGCAGAGTTTACCTTTACAGGGACCCCCTCCCACGCCGCAGCCGCTCCCGAGGATGGCAGAAGCGCCCTGGATGCGCTGGAGCTTATGCACTCTGGGCTTAACTATCTGCGGGAACATGTGCCCAGGGATATCAGTATCCATTATGTCACAGTCAACGGCGGCGACCGGCCCAACGTGGTGCCTGCCTTTGCCAGGAACTGGCTGATTGTCCGCGGCCCTTCCGTGACCCAGGTGCGCCAGGTCTTTGCCCGCATCGAGAAGATCGCCCAGGGCGCCTGTCTGATGACTGAGACTTCCTATGAGAGCTGTATCAAGACCGCCACCTATCATTTCAATGTCAATAAAACCATGGTGGAGCTGGCGGCCGGCTGCATGAGGGATCTGGGCGGAATCGCCTGGACAGCCGCTGAGGAGGACGCTGCGCGGGAAATGGCCGCGGAGTACACGAAAGAACAGCGTTGGGCTTCCATCCGCAACTACACCACAGAGGAGGGCATGAAGCACCTGAAGGATCAGGTCCTCCACTCCGATGTGCTTCCCCCTCTGGGCAGGCCCTTCTACACCCTGGGTTCCACCGACGTATCAGACGTCAGCTGGATCGTCCCCACCCTGGAGATCGTCACCTGCTGCCGCCCTGTGGGCGTGGCGGCCCACACCTGGCAGCAGTCGGCCTGCGCCGGGATGAGCATCGGTCAGAAAGGGATGGAGCTGGCCGCCAGAACCATGGCGGCCACAGGACGCCGCCTTCTCACAGAGCCCCAGCTGCTGGCCAGGGTACAGAAGGAATTCCTGAGCAGCACCGGGGGCCGCGCCTATGAACCCATCATTTCAAAGGACAGCAGGCCTGGGAAGCACAGTTAGAAGAACACGTTTGTTAAGGAGAATATATGAGAGATAGAAAAAAAATGATTGAGATCGATACCTTTTGCGGGTATCATTTCGTCAACAATCCCGTGTCCTCTTCTGACGGACGATGGACCGCATTTACCGAATACACCGTGGACAGAGAGGGAAATGCCTACAAAGGCACCCTGCAGCTTCTGGACCACGTCACCATGAAATGGGCGCCAATCTGCCCTGAACAGGACATCCGCTGCTATGAGTGGCTGCCCCAGGGCAGCCTGCTGATATTCACCGGCGGGAAGGCGTGGGAGCTGAACCCGGACACCCGGCAGCTCACGGAGCGTTTTCCATTCCCCTTTACACCGGACCGTCTGGTAATCTGCGGGGACGGCAGGGCCTTGTTCCTGGGAAA
>URUZ01000145.1 GCA_900551225.1 uncultured Clostridium sp. | reverse complement strand
GTGACAGCTCCGAGAAATGGGGGGCTTCCTTCTGAAGATACTGTTTGGTCTGATCCACTGCATAGACGGATATCTCCGTGTTCACGTTGATCTTGGCAATTCCGTGCCGGATACACTCTAAAATGTCCTCTTCCGGGATACCTGAGCCGCCGTGAAGCACAAGGGGCATATTCACCTTCTCATTGATGGCATTTAATATGTCTATGCGGATGTTGGGCTTCCCCTTATACAGTCCATGCACGGTTCCAACTGAGACGGCCAGCGCATCCACCCCCGTCTCCTCCACAAACTGCCTGGCTGCCTCCGGGTCTGTGTACGCCTCCACATCGTCAGCTGAACCTTCATTGGACCGCTCCCCGGCGGCCAGGCTTCCCAGCTCCGCCTCCACAGAGGCCCCGCAGGCATGGGCCACCAGGCACACATCCCTGGTATTGCCCAGGTTCTCTTCAAAAGGCAGTGCGGAGCCGTCATACATCACGGAGCCGAAGCCCGCCTTCAATGCCCTGTATACAACGCCTTTATCCTTGCAGTGGTCCAGATGGAGGCAGACCGGAATCGCAGCCTCGCAGGAGAGGCTTCCGGCAATGGCCGCAGCCGTCTCCACCGACATATTGGACAGATATTTGGCTCCAAAAGCCAGGATCACCGGCGTATTGGTCTCCTCCCCCGCCTCCACGATCCCCTTAAACGTCTCATAGTTGTACCCGTTGAATGACCCCACTGCATAATAGCCTCTATACGCTTCGTCTAAAATACTCTTTAAATTCACCAGCATGTTTTATTCCCCCCTGACAGCTGCAATCCACTCCTTAAAGCCTTCATGTTCCAGCACCTCACGGTTGACGATGAACCGGCTGTCCCCCTCTGCCAGGAATTTTGCCACGTCCTCCATCAGCAGGAAGGGCGAATTGGAGAGGGCATCCGAGGTGGTTCCCGCAATATGGGTGGTCAGGGTCACATTGTCCAGTGTCATGAAGGGACTGTCCTTGGGAAGCGGCTCTGTGGTAAATACATCCAGGGCCGCGCCCATGATCTTATTCCCCGCCAGCGCCTCGGCCAATGCGTCCTGGTCCACCAGCCCGGCCCGGCCTGTGTTGATAAAGTAGGCGGTTGGCTTCATCAGGGCAATCTCCTCTCTGCCGATCATCCCTTTGTTCTCCGCAGTCAGGCGGGCATGGACGGATATAAAATCGCTGCCTGCCAGCAGGTCCGCCAGCTCCACTTTCTCCGCGCCCATGGCCCGGATGGCCTCCTCCGGCGTATAAGGGTCATAGACCACTACCTTCACCTCAAAACCGGACAGCTTCTTTGCCACCAGCCTGCCGATATGGCCGAATCCCACCAGTCCCACCGTTCTTCCGTGAAGCTCCGGCACAGAATCACTGTTGACAAATGTCTTTCTCCACTCCCCGTTTTTAATGGCGTTGTGCGCTCTCGCAATATTCCTGCACTCAGCCAGCATCATGCCCACCGCGAAATCAGAAACCGCATGTGCATTGCGCCCCTGTACGTTGAACACCAGAATTCCGCGCTTCGTAGCCTCCTCCACATTGACATTTTCAAGGCCTGCCCTGGACACGCCTACCATGCGCAGCTTCGGCATAGCGTCCATCACCTTGCTGGACACCGGCACGAACAGCCCCATCAGAGCCTCCGCATCCTGGCCCTCCTTCTCAATGGTCTCATCCACTGTCTCGATCTCAGGCCCTCTCTTTTCAACCTCCAGACGCCGGTACTGAAGCTGCCCCCAATCCTTCTCCCAGTCGTTCACAACAACATCCGTTCCATATGTACTCAAATGTTTCTCCCACGCCCTTTTGAAACCTTCTCCTCCGATCATCGCATCGCCCAAAAGAATTGCCTTCATAATGTTCCCCTCTCTGCTTTTTAATAGTTGATTTACTACTATACTATTCATCACAGTAGTTTTAATGCTACTATTCGGGATAAATTTCTGCATCAAAACAGCGCCATACTGTTTGTCTGTAATCCACTAAAACAGTATGGCGCTGGGTTTATTTTTATTCTTGTTTCAAATCTTGTTTTTGGCCACAGCCAGTCTGGACTTATGGATCTGCGGCAGCACGCCGTCCCCCATGGCAGTCACCAGGCTGACATAAATGATGTCGATAATCACCAGCTGTACGATTCTGGAGGTCATGGCGTCTGAGCGGAACATGGTTTCCCGAGATGAACTGCACAGCACGTACTGCACCCGGTTGGCCAGTGTGGACTTGGCATAGCTGGTAACCGCGCAGACCCGGCACTTCTGTTCCAGGGCAATTGCAGCCATATCCAGCACCTCCCGGCTCTCCCCTGAATGGGAAAACAGCAGAAGAAATGCTTCTTCATCCAGTCCTGTGGCCAGGATATTCATAATGTGGGCATCATTGCTGCAGACCACATTCAGCCCCAGCTTAATCAGCTTGTGGTACATATCCTGGGCGATGAACCCCGAGGCCCCCACCCCTGCCACCACAATCCGGCGGGCAGACAAGATCCCCTTTACCACCTGTTCCACACTGGCGGAATCAATGATCTGCCTGCTGTCCCCAATGGAGGAAACGGTGGAATGGATGATCTTCTCAATGATCTCATCGGCGGAGTCATGGAAACTCACATCATTGTACACGGTCTCCTGGTCATTTTTCGACAGCTCCTGTGTCAGGTTGATGCGGAACAGCTGGTAAGAGCTGTAATTCAGCTTGTGCAGAAACCGCAGCACCGTGGTCTCGCTGACCCCGCACGCCGCCGCGATCTCATTCAGCGTATTCATCATCACTTTATCCGGGTTCTCCAGGATATAATCCGCCACATCCTTCTGAGAACTGGACAATGTATTATATTTTGTCCTGATTAGAGCAAATATCTGACCTTTCACCTTGTACCTCCTTGTGCGCGGCAGCCTGGAGCGTATTTGAAAATTGCTCTGGTCCGCTTTCATTTCCACTGTATTCCGGGGCGGCGGCCGTTATGCATGGGGGATTACAGCCTTGCCAGCGCTTCTTCCACAACCTTCATCTCATCTCCTGTCAGGCGCTCAAAAGGCTGTCTGCAGACGCCGCAGTCGATGCCCTGCAGGGCGAGCACTGCTTTGATCCCCTTGAAAATCCCCACCTTCAGCAGACTCTCCACCATGTCGTTGATCTTCCCCTGCGCCTTCAGGGCCTCCTTCATCCGGCCCGCCTTAAAGGCCTGCTCCACCTCAAGGAACTGGTCCGCCATGATAGCCACCGTACTTCCGATTGTGGCCTGCACGCCCACAGACAGCGCGGGCAGGAAGATTTCATCGTGTCCGTTGAAGATGCATTTCCCTGGATTCTTTCTCACCAGCAGCTCGGTCTGGAACAGATCCTTGGTGGTCTGCTTGACACCCGCGATCCCCTCCCAGGACAACAGCTCCAGCAGTTCCCCTGTGGTGAATCTCACACCGCTCAGATCAGGGACATTGTAGATGATCACAGGCATTCCCGTCTTCTTCTGGAGGTTCAGATAATAATTCCGGATCTCCCGCTTATTAAAGGGGAAATAGAAGGGCGGCACTGATGAGATGGCGGTGATCTGCTGATCTCTTGCGTAGAGGGCCATATCCAGCGCCTGGTCCAGGGAGAAGGAACCGATGTTGGCAATCACAGCCTTTCTCCTGCCCACAATCTGCGCAGCGGCCCTGATCAGGTGCTTCCTCTGCTCATTGGTCATCATGTAGGATTCCCCGGTGCTGCCAGATAAGTAGAAGCCGGAGACTCCCTCCTTTATATTCCGCTCTATCAATGTCTCCAGAGCCTTCTCGTTCAGGGTGCCGTCCTCGTGAAACGGCGTGGGCACCGCCGTATAAATTCCGCTAAACTGTTCCATAATCCTCCACTTTGTTCTCGGCGATAAACTCCCGGTTCAGTTCCAGTCCCAGGCCCGGCTTATCCGGAATCTCCATGATCCCGTCCACAGGCAGCGGCCCGTCCTTGTAGATCTGATTGGTGAGATCCTCGAACAGCAGCAGCCGCTCCAGGAACTTCCCATTGGGCGCCGCGCTTACCAGATGCATGTGCATGTGTTCCATTGCATGGGGCGCCAGGGCAATGTTCCACGCCTGGGACAGAGCCGCCACCTTAAGCATCTCCGTGTAGCCGCCGGCCCTGGTAATATCCATCTGAAGATAGTCCACAGCATTGTTCAGCAGCAGGTCCCTGGCCCCATATCTGGTGTACTCATGCTCTCCGGTACCCAGTGGGATGTCCGCAGACGCCGCGAATTTCTTAAGCCCCGGCATATCGTCTGCAAACACCGGCTCTTCAAACAGCATGATGTCATACTCCCGGATGGAATTGGCCAGCCGGATGGCATCCGCGGCGTGAAAGGCATTATTGGCATCCACCATGAAGCCGATATCCGGACCGATGGCCTCTCTGACCTTCCTGCACCGTCTGATGTCCGCCTGGATATTGTTGCCGCCATCCACGCCCAGTTTCAGCTTGATGTATTTATATCCGCGTCCAACCATTGTCAGAGCCTCATCCACCAGCTCCTCATCGCTGTAGGAGGTCCAGCCCCCGCTGGCATAGACCGGAATCCGGTTCTTCGTCCCGCCTAACAGCTTGTACAGCGGCATGCCCAGGATCTTTCCCTTAAGATCCCACAGAGCGATGTCTATGGCGCTGATAGCGCAGAAGGATAACCCTTTCCTGCCAACGCCTCTGCCGTAGTGGAACAGCTCCTCCCAGATTTCCTCTGTCTCAAAGGGCGTCCTTCCGATGATTTTATCCGCATAGCACTTGTCAATCAGAACCTTGACCGCCTCTCCGCCCACTTCGTGGTATGTAACACCAAACCCCTTAAGACCCTGGTCAGTAGTAACCTCCACCACGCACATGCCGATGGAGTCCACTTTTCTGGTGGCATCCTGGATTCCGCTTTTAACCGGCCATGATACCAGCGATACCTGAACATTTGCAATTCTGTGTTCCATTTTGAATCCTCCTCATTTACAAATCTATTTTAAGTCATATTCCCTGCCATGTCCACCATCTGGCCTGCTTTTTTACTATCCCTTCACCGCCCCGGCGGTCAGCCCTTCCACCAGGCGCTTCTGCGCGAAAAAGAACATGATACACACTGGAATGATGGTGATGATGCCGCCCGCTGTCAGCAGATCCCACTGGACGCCCAGCTGCCCGATCAGACTCTTTAAGGCCACCGGAATGGTCCGGGTGTCGGTGTTGGTGAACATCATGGCAAATGTATATTCGTTCCAGGACGTCATGAAGATGTACACGCCGGTGGCCACCAAACAGGGGCCAAGGATGGGCAGGATGATCCGCACAAATGCTGATCCCCTGTGGCACCCGTCCACCAGGGCCGCCTCCTCCAGCGACATGGGCAGGTCATTTAAAAAGCCCATGAGAAGCCACACAGAGAAGGGGATGGTAAAGGTGGTGTAGGACAGCACCAGGGATGCGGGGGTGTACAAGAGTCCCAGCCTGCGCATGATGGAGTACAGCGGAATCAGCAGCAGCACCGTGGGAAACATGTTGTTGCACAGGAAGGCGCACATCAGCATCTTCCTGCCAGAAAACTGGTATCTTGAAAATGCATACGCCGCCAGTGTGGAGGCCGTCAGCGATACAATTGTGGTCAGCGAGGCCACAATAAAACTGCTTTTCATGGCTTCCAGGAAATTAACCGTGGTGGTAAACAGCCTGCTGTAGGCCTCAAAGGTCACATGCCTGGGCCAATATGTAACCACTGCGCCGTACAGCTCCTCCTGTGGCTTCACTGAGGTGACAAAGGTCCAGTAAAAGGGGAACAGGAGGAATACCATCAGCAGAGTCAGAGGAAGGTACAGGATAACCAGCCGCCTGAACCCGGTTTCTTTTTTCATATTCTCATCCCTCCCCCTTAAAGTTCATTTTCAAATACGGCACGGCCACCACCAGCAGCACAGCGGCCATCAGCAGGGCCATCGCGGAGGCGTAGCCCAGATCCAGGGCATTTCCCTTGTTGAATATGTACACGCTGAGCGTCTGGGTGGAATAGGCAGGCCCGCCCTCAGTCATGTTGAAAATCACATCCACCGAATTGGCCACCCAGATTATTCGCAGCAAGCCGGTGACAAAGATGGTATTCTTGATGGATGGGATGGTAACGTAAATCAGTTTCTGCCAGGCCGATGCCCCGTCAATGTCCGCCGCCTCGTACATTTCCGTGGACACCCCCTGAAGGGCTGCCAGCAGCATGAGGGCAAAAAATGGGATGCCCTGCCATACGATGGTGACTATGACGCTGGGGAAGGCGGTACCCACCTGTGACAAGAATGGAATCTTGTCCCCCACCGCCCCAAGCTTCAGCAGCAGGTCGTTAAGCACGCCGAAATTCCCGTCATAGATCCAGCGCCACATGAGGCCGATCAGCACCCCCGGTGTAACCCAGGGAATCATACACACGGCCCGGATCACTCCGCGGCCCACAAACCTTTGCTTCAGAAGAAGCGCCAGGGCAAAGCCCAGCAAAAACTGGCAGCCCACACCTGCCACCACCCATACAACCGTCCGCCGGAGCGCGCCCCAGAACAGCGGATCGCCGAAGGCTTTCAGGTAGTTGGCTGCCCCGTTAAAGGCAATCTCCTTAGGCCTGCGCAGATCGTAATTCTGAAAACTCATAATCAATGCATTAATGACCGGTATGAATACCACGCAAAGGATAATCAAAACTGCCGGAGCAACCAGCAGATACGGCCATACCGTCCGCTTCTTGACCACTGGCCCACACCTCTCTCTCTGTTTTCTCCGGGGCGGCGGCTTAGGACCGGCCGCCCCGGGCGTTCTCTCTAGCGGTACAGGCCTTCCTGAAGCGTCTGCATACACTGTTCTGCTGTGCTGCTGCCGGTGAGCGCCTGGGAGACGGTGTTGGGCCACAGAGTGGAGATCCACTCCGTGGTGGTGTCCAGAATCGGCAGGATGCCCGCATAGCTCTGGCCCTCAATGGACGCCGCCATAAACCGGTTGTTCTGGAAGTAGTCGCTGTCCTGGACGGTCCTGCTGACCGGCACATTCCCAGTGCCCTCGCACCACATCCGCTGCCCCTCGCCGGCCGCCAGATAGGACACCCACTGGAATGCCGCCTCTTTGTTTTCACAGGATTGGAAAATAACAGTGTCAGTGTCTCCCATGGAGGTCCACTGATCCTTACCTGCGGGGAATGGAAATGCCGAAACATCGTCCCCGAAGGCGGCTTCCATATCTGCGCTGGAACCGGTATGGTGGATGGTCATGGCAGTCAGGCCTGACTTAAAATTGGCGATGATCTCATTGAAGCCGTCACTGGTGGCGGTGGGCGGCACATATCCCTTGGTGTAGAGATCCATAAAATCCTGCATACCCTGTACCGCCTCCGGCGTGGTCAGGTCCTCAAAACTGCCGCCTCTGCCGTAAATGAAGCTGCCCCACGGCTCCTGTCCGCCTCTGGAGCCTCTCATGCCAAAACCGTATACATCGGTTTTGCCGTCCCCATTGGTATCCATGGTACATTTCTCCACAGCTGTGAGAAACTCCTCATAGGTCTTAGGCACCTGAACCCCTGCAGCCTCAAAGATTGAGGGCCTGTAATACACGTAGAGTATCTGGATGTTCCAAGGCATCACGTAAAGCCGGTCGCTTCCCCCTGCCTCTTTCATGATGCTGTAGATGTTCTCATCAATCTCATCCTTTTGTTCCCAATTCTCCACATAGGGGGTCAGGTCCGCCAGCAGGTCATTGTTCACAAACAGCGGGGTGGAGGTCAGCCGCCATGTGGCGCAGTCAATCTCCCCGCCGCCCATCTTGGCGTTAAACAGGTTCTCAGAGTAGGCGCCGCCGTCCCAGGGGGCCTCCTCGCCCACAACTGTGATTCCCTGGCCGTTCTCCGCATTGAACTTTTTGATAATATCCTGCATGAGCTGGGAATAATCGGTGTTGTCTGCCCAGTAGCGGAACCGGATGGTAATATCCCCATTTGTTCCGGCCGTTGTCTCCGTCTGTCCTGCTGCGGACGCCCCTCCTGCCCCCTCAGCCGCGCCGCTGCTGTCTCCTGCCCCTGTTACAGAACTTCCCGCCTCTGATACGCCGCCTGCACTCCCGGCGCAGCCTGTCAGCATACCCAGTGTAATCAGTCCCACTGCCGCTGCCGTCAATATCTTTGATGTTAATAATCCTTTGTACATTTTAACCTCCCATTTTAAATTATTCTGATACTACACCCTTCTGCAGCATCACGTTTGCATACGGTTTCTGTTCCCCTGTGGCTATGATGGCATAAGCGTTCCTGGACATCTCGTAAAATGCAAAACGCTCAAGCTCAACGGCCCCCCGGTCATCATACCGGGCGATCACCTGCCTGTACTCCTCCCAGACCGGCGTCTTTACATGATCTCCAGGAGATACTGCCATGAGGAATACCGCCTGATCCGCAGACCTGTCCAAGGGGAACACGGTCAGCACCGCCTCCAGAACCCCTTTGGCCCCGTGTCCGTCACAGCGGATCACAATCGAATCCTTTCCCATGGACTCCGCAGGGAAATTCCCGTCTGCAATCAGTATCCGGTCCCCGTGCCCCATCTCACAGAGCACTTTCAGCATCTGAGGCTGCAGCACCGGCGAAATTCCCTTCAACATGCCTGTCCCTCCCCCGTTCTCATTTCCTTCAGCCCGTGCATGATATCGGCGTTCTCCACCCCAAAGAAGTCGTGGAGCCTGTCATAGATCCGATAGAGTCGGTCATAGGCCTCCACATGCTCCGCAATTGGGACTACCGGCTCTGCCCGGACCTTGGCCATGGCCTCTGCCGCCTCCTGCACCTGATCGTATCCGCCGGCCGATTTCCCAGCCGCCAGCGCTGCGTAGATGGCCGCGCCCAATGCTGTGATCTGTCCGGATTGGGCCACCCTGATCTCCCGGTTTAAAACATCCGCATAGATCTGAAGCAGCAGGCTGTTCTTTGCCGGAAGTCCGCCGCAGGCAAATAGCTCATTTACCTCCACCTGGTTTTTAATAAAGTTGTCCATGATCTTCCTGGCGCCGAACGCAGTGGATTCCAGCAGGGCGCGGTACAGATCCGCCGGCTTTGTCTGAAGCGTCATGCCGATGATGGCTCCGCTTAAATTGGCATCCACCAGATCTGTCCGGTTACCGTTCCACCAGTCCAGAGCCATCAGGCCATGCTCTCCTGCCTTCTGCTTGGCAGCCTCTTTCTCCAGATAGGCGTGCAGCCCCAGCCCCTCCTCCCCGGCAGCCTTCTCCATCTCCCCGCCTATATATCCGTTCACGAACCAGGCGAAGGAGTCACCCACTGCCACCTGCCCCGTCTCATAGCTGTAGCAGCCTGGTATAATCCCATCCTTCACACAGCCGCAGATGCCCTCAACCATGGTCTCCCTCTCAGCGATCAGCATCTGGCAGGTGCTGGTTCCCATGGCCATGACAAACTGTCCCGGCTTTACCGCGCCCACTGCAATCACTGCTGCGTGGGCATCGATCACATTGACCGCCACAGCGGTGCCCGGACATAGCCCCAGCAGGGCCGAGAACTCCTGCGTCAATCCCCCGGCCCTTGTTCCCACCGGGCGGATCTCCCCGCGCATCCTGGTGTCCGCTATCCCATCCAAACGCTGATCCAGGGCTTTGAAAAAATCGTTGGAGGGATAGCCGCTGTCCCCGCTCCACATCCCCTTATAGCCGCTGGTATTCGTACTTCTGACAATGTTCCCCACCATCCGGGATACCAGCCAGTCCCCGGCCTCCATGAACAGATCCGTCTCCTGGTACAGCTCCGGGTCCTGGTGCAGGATCTGCAGGATCTTTGGAAACATCCACTCAGAAGAAATCTTTCCGCCATAGCGCTTTAAGAATGTTTCCCCGCGCTGTGCTGCAAGCTCCGTGATCTGATCCGCCTCCTTCTGGGCGGCGTGATGCTTCCACAATTTCACATAGCTGTGGGGACGCCCGGCATATTCAGGCACAGCGCTCATGGGTTCCAGATTTTTTCCCACCGGCAGAATTGTGCTGGCCGTAAAGTCAATTCCCACTCCAATAACCTGCTGCGGGCTTACATTTCCCTCCCGCACCACAGTGCGCACCGTATCCCTTAGAACCTGGATATAGTCCATGGCATCCTGGAGATGCCAGTCCTCCATCAGCTTCCTGCCTCCTGGAATGGATTCACTCATCACCCCATGGGGATACATTTCCACGGAACAGGACGCCTCTTCCCCTGTAGCGGCCTCCACCAGAACCGCCCGTGCGGACTCTGTCCCGAAATCAACGCCGATCACATACTTTTTCTCCGCCATCCATTCACCTCCTGGTCACCGGTACATGGGACCATAGGCCGCGCAGGCCCTGTAATCCTGGGATTCCTTATCCATGCCGTAAGCATTCCAGCAGGCTGGACGCAGGATCTTCTCCTCAGGCACATTGTGCATGCAGACCGGTATCCGCAGCATGGAACACAGGGTGATCACCTCTGCTCCCACATGGCCGTAGCTGATGGCGCCGTGGTTGGCTCCCCAGTTATTCATCACATCGTAGGCGCTCTTAAACGCTCCCTGCCCCGTTACCCGCGGTACAAACCAGGTGCAGGGCCAGGTGTAATCCGTCCGCTTCCAGATATGGTCCGCCACCGTTTCCGGCAGAACCACAGTGTGGCCCTCCACCAGCTGGACCACCGGGCCAACGCCTTTTACCAGGTTCAGACGGATCATGGTTGCCGGCATCTCCGCTCTTGTCATAAAGCGGGATGAATAGCCTCCGCCCCGGAAATACCCCTGGTCTGATGTGCACCACTGTGTTGCAGCCAGGCACGCTGCCACATCCTCCTCTTTCATCTCCCAGAACGGCTTGATGATTCCCTGTCCATTCTCATCCTTCACCGCCCCGCAGGCGTCCAGGCAGCACGCCCCGGAATTAATCAGATGAATGAAACCGCCCGCTTCCCTGGCCTTCCCCTCCAGCTCATATCCTGTTGCCCTTTTAACCGCCTCCGACGACCAGCAGGTGCGCACGTCCGCAAACATCTGGGCGCGGTTAGTCAGCAGCTTCAGAAACAGCATGCTGACGCCGTTTAAGGTGTCATTCTCCGTGGCCAGAATATAAGGCTCCCTGGGTCCCTTCCAGTCAAAGGAGGTGTTGAGGATCGCCTCCGGATAATCGGTGTTGGGCCAAAAATCGGTCCATTGCCTCTGTCCCTGGAATCCTGCTGCCAGGGCATTGTGGCCCAGCGCTTCCTCCTCCCGTCCCCCGGGAAGACGCTTGCTGCCGTTCATCAGGTCCTTGATAATCAGCGCGCATTTAACCGTGAACTCCCAGTCAGCGGCCTTCTGCTCCGCCGTTTTCCTGGCATACTCCGGATTCTTGTCCACACCTTCCCTGCAGTTCTTAAGCGTCCACGCCAGGGCTTTCTCATACTCCGCCTTGTCGTAAATCTCCTGTTCAATTCTTCTGAGCACCTCCACCTCGTCCACAGATTCCACGCGCATGCCCAGGTACTCCTCGAAGAAATCAGGATCTATGGCTGAGCCGGAGATCCCCATGCAGGCAGCGCCGATCTGCAGATAGGACCTGCCGCG
>URUZ01000144.1 GCA_900551225.1 uncultured Clostridium sp. | reverse complement strand
GCTATAATGGTAAATTGAAGTGTAGCGCCCTCTGGATATGGGCGAACCACATATATTTTAAGGAGGAACCCATACAATGAGTTTACAAGTAGAAAAATTAGAGAAAAACATGGCAAAGCTGACTGTAGAAGTACCGGCAGAGCAGTTTGGAGGCGCAATCAAGAAGGCTTTCAATAAGAATAAGAACAAATTCAACATCCCAGGTTTCCGTAAGGGCAAAGCGCCTCAGGCAATGATTGAGAAGATGTACGGAGTCGGCGTATTCTATGAGGATGCAGCTGACGAGGCCATCAATGAGACCTATGCAGACGCCATGAAGGAGAGCGGACTGGACATCGTATCCAGACCTGAGATCAGCATTGAGCAGATCGAGAAGGGCAAGACCTTTATTTATACAGCAACAGTTGCAGTGAAGCCGGAAGTTACCCTGGGCCAGTACAAGGGCATTGAGGTAGAGAAGGCAGACGCTTCCGTGAAGGAAGAGGACATCGCAGCTGAGTTAAAGAAGGTGCAGGAGCAGAACGCAAGACTGCTGTCCATCGAGGACAGGCCTGTTGCCGACGGCGACCAGGTAGTGATCGATTTCGACGGCTATGTGGACGGCAAGCAGTTTGACGGCGGCAAGGCTTCCGACTATCCTCTTACCATTGGCTCCCACTCATTCATCGATACCTTTGAGGAGCAGCTGATCGGCAAGAGCGTCGGCGAAGCCTGCGAAGTAAATGTTACCTTCCCTGCTGAGTACCATGCCACAGAACTAGCCAGCAAGCCCGCTACCTTCAAGGTTACCGTAAAAGAGATCAAAGTGAAAGAACTGCCTGAGTTAAACGATGAGTTTGCAGGGGAAGTTTCCGAATTTGACACTCTGGATGAATACAAAAAGGATATTGAGGCAAAGCTTTCCGAGAAGAAACAGAAGGAAGCTGCTACCGAGAATGAGAACCGCGTTGTGGATAAAGTAGTAGAAGCCTCCTCCATGGAGATTCCTGAGAGAATGATCGACGGACAGGTGGAGAACATGATGCAGGATACCGCGCGCAGAATGCAGAGCCAGGGCTTATCCCTTGACATGTACATGAAGTACACCGGCATGGATTTAGAGCAGATGAAGAGCCAGGCCCGTCCTCAGGCTGTGAAGCGCATCCAGACCAGACTGGTGCTGGAGACCATCGTTAAGCAGGAGAACATCCAGGTATCTGATGAGAGACTGGACGAAGAGATTGAGAAGATGGCTGCTTCCTATCAGATGGAAGCTGACAAATTAAAGAACTATATGAGCGAACAGGATAAAGACCAGCTGAAGGAAGACCTGGCTGTTCAGGAAGCAGTTGACTTCCTGGTGGCAGAGGCTAAGCTGGTATAGTCAGTACGCAAGAAGCAAGGGGATTCTTAGTGTCCGGTATGGCCTGCTGGGAGTCTCCTTGGTTTTATGAGCAAATAATTAGCAAGACGGACAGACAGGAGGATCAGTTTATGAGTTTAGTACCTTATGTCATTGAACAGACCAGCCGTGGAGAGCGTTCCTACGATATCTACTCCAGGCTGTTAAAAGAGCGGATCATTTTCCTCGGCGAGGATGTGAACGATGTATCGGCAAGCCTGATTGTGGCCCAGCTGCTGTTTCTGGAGTCTGAGGACCCGGGCAAGGACATCAATCTGTATATCAACAGCCCCGGCGGATCGGTGACCGCGGGATTCGCTATCTATGACACCATGAATTATATCAAGAGCGATGTATCCACCATCTGTATCGGCATGGCTGCCAGTATGGGAGCATTCCTGCTCTCCGGCGGAGCCAAAGGCAAGCGTTTCGCGCTGCCCAATTCCCAGATCATGATCCATCAGCCCTCAGGCGGAGCCCAGGGCCAGGCAACAGAGATCCGGATTGCTGCCGAGAACATTTTAAAGACAAGACGCAAGTTGAATGAAATTCTGGCTGCCAACACAGGCAAACCCCTGGATGTGATTGAGCGCGACACAGAGCGCGATTACTACATGTCCGCTGCCGAGGCGCTGGATTACGGCCTTGTGGATCAGATCATCACCAACCACTGATGAACTGCGGCCAGTCAATTTGAATGGAATGAAAGGTTAGGTATAGTATGCCAATTAGGACAGATGACACGATCCGCTGCTCTTTCTGTGGGAGAACACAGGATCAGGTGCGTAAGATGATAGCCGGAGCTGGCAACAACAATGTCTATATCTGTGATGAGTGCATCGAGCTGTGCTCGGAGATTCTGGAAGAGGAGCTGGAAGGCAGCACCGATGAGGAAACACCGGGTCTCTCAGACATCCGGCTGTTAAAGCCCAAGGAGATCAAGAGCTTCCTGGACGAATATGTAATCGGACAGGATGAAGCGAAAAAAGTTCTCTCCGTAGCGGTGTACAATCATTACAAACGTGTTACCGCCTGCCAGCACATGGATGTGGATGTGCAGAAGAGCAATATTTTGATGGTGGGACCCACCGGTTCCGGCAAGACCTACCTGGCTCAGACGCTGGCCAAGATTCTGAATGTGCCCTTCGCCATTGCGGACGCTACGGCGCTGACAGAGGCAGGATATGTGGGCGAGGATGTGGAGAACATCCTGCTGAAGCTGATTCAGTCAGCAGATTATGATATACCCAGAGCAGAATACGGCATCATTTACATCGATGAGATTGATAAAATTACCAAGAAGTCCGAGAATGTGTCCATTACCAGGGACGTGTCCGGCGAGGGCGTACAGCAGGCCCTTTTGAAGATTCTGGAAGGCACGGTTGCCAGTGTTCCGCCCCAGGGCGGGAGAAAGCATCCCCACCAGGAGCTGCTGCAGATTGACACAACCAACATTCTCTTTATCTGCGGCGGTGCATTTGACGGGCTGGAGAAGATTGTGGAAAGCCGGATCAGCGTTGGTTCCATCGGATTTAACGCTGAGGTTGCGGACCGCAACAACTTGAATATTGATGAGCTTCTCAGGAAAGTGGAGCCAAAGGATCTGACCAAGTTCGGGCTGATCCCCGAGTTCATCGGCCGCGTGCCGGTGATGGTATCCCTGGAATCCCTGACCAAGGAAGCAATGTCACGGATTCTGTCCGAGCCCAAGAACGCGCTGACTAAGCAGTATCAGAAGCTGTTCGAGCTTGACAATGTGAAGCTGGAATTCACTCCTGACGCGCTGGAGGCAATTGCCCAGCTGGCTGTGGACCGGAAGATCGGTGCCAGAGGCCTGCGGTCAATTATCGAGTCGGTGATGATGGAGCTGATGTATGAGATTCCGTCAGATGAAACCATTGGCATCTGCACCATCACCAAGGACGTGGTGGAGAAGAATGCACAGCCGGAGCTGATATACCGGGATGTGCCCGCAGGGCCGAGAAAAAGCCGCGGGGAACGGCTTCGGGGTGACAATAAGACCGGAGAAATTGCATAATACAAGATAAATAATGGCCGTTGCGAACCGGATATAAGCCAGAATCCGTCAGGATGCGTGGTTGTATACACCCTTGCAGCGGCCATTTAAAGATACATGGAAATCTGAGGTGAAAAGTATGGATGAACAAATCATGACAATGCCTGTGGTGGCATTACGGGGGCTGACCATACTGCCCAAGATGGTGATGCATTTTGACATCACCAGGCCGCGGTCTGTAGCGGCGGTTGAGAAGGCCATGATCGGGGACCAGAAGGTATTTCTGGTGGCTCAGAAGCATCCCGAGGTGGCGGAACCTGATATTAACGACCTGTTTCAGGTGGGGACAGTGGCTGTGGTTAAGCAGCTGGTGAAGCTGCCGGGCAAGCTGGTCCGCGTGCTGGTGGAGGGGCTGGAACGGGCGGAACTGTTCTGCTTTGACAGCGAGGAACCGGCCCTGATTGGGCAGATTGGCATTATAGATACGGAAGATACGGATTTGGACGGGCTGACCAGGGAGGCCATGCTGCGGATCGTAAAAGATAAATTAGAAGCCTATGGCATGGAGAACCTGAAATTCTCCAAGGAGATCCTGCCCGGGCTGCGGATTATTGACCAGCTGGACGAGCTGTTGGACCAGATCGTCATCCAGCTTCCCTGGGATTACACAGTGCGCCAGGGCGTGCTGGAGAGCACAACCCTGGAAGCGCGGTATGAGGTGGTTCTGCGCACGCTGCTGTCGGAGATGGAGATCTACCGGATCAAAAAGGAATTCCAGGAAAAGGTGAAGGCTGATATTGACAAGAACCAGAAGGAATACATTCTCAGGGAACAGATGAAGGTGATCCGTCAGGAGCTGGGCGAGGACAATACCATGTCAGACGCGGACGAGTACCTGAAGAAGCTGGGACAGCTGAAGGCAGACAGGGAGACCAAGGAGAAGCTGAAGAAGGAGATCGACCGTTTTAAGAACATGCCGGCAGGAAGCCAGGAGGCCAACGTGCTGCGCACTTACATCGAGACCCTGCTGGAGCTGCCCTGGAAGAAGGTCTCCAAGGACAATGAGGACTTAAAACACGCGGCCCAGATCTTAAACGAGGACCACTACGGCCTGGACAAGGTGAAGGAGCGCATCCTGGAATATCTGGCTGTGCGGACACTGACCAAGAAGGGCACCAGCCCCATTATCTGTCTGGTCGGACCTCCGGGAACCGGCAAGACCAGCATCGCCCGTTCAGTGGCAAGGGCGCTGAGCAAAAAGTACGTGCGCATCAGCCTGGGAGGCGTGCGGGATGAGGCGGAGATCCGCGGCCACAGAAAGACCTATGTGGGAGCTATGCCGGGCCGTCTTGTGGAGGGCCTGCGCCAGGCAGGGGTCTGCAACCCGCTGATGCTGCTGGATGAGATAGACAAGGTCAGCAGCGACTACAAGGGGGACACCTCCTCCGCACTTTTGGAGGTGCTGGACAGTGAGCAGAACATCAAGTTCAGGGACCACTATGTGGAACAGCCCATTGACCTGTCCCAGGTGCTCTTTATCGCCACGGCCAACACAACCCAGACCATTCCTGGTCCTCTGCTGGACCGTATGGAACTGATCGAGGTCAACAGCTACACGGAGAATGAGAAATTCCACATTGCCAAGGACTATCTGGTGGGCAAGCAGCTGGAGCGCAACGGACTTACCGGCGGCCAGGTGTCATTTACGGATAAAAGCCTGATGAAGATGATTCACAACTACACCAGGGAGGCGGGAGTCCGCAACCTGGAGCGGCGCATCGGTGATATTTGCCGGAAGGCTGCCAGGGAATTCCTGGAAGATAAGAAGAATTCCATCCGGATCACGGAGAATACCCTGGAGAAATATCTGGGCAAGGAGAAGATCACCTTTGAGTCGGCCAATGAGGAGGACGAGGTGGGCATTGTCCGGGGACTGGCCTGGACCAGCGTGGGCGGAGACACCCTGCAGATAGAGGTCAATGTGATGCCCGGCAAGGGCCAGCTGATGATGACCGGCCAGATGGGGGATGTGATGAAGGAGTCCGCCCAGACGGCCCTGTCCTATGTGCGTTCCGTGTGCCCTGCCTACCAGGTGGGGGATGACTATTTTGAAAAGCATGATCTTCACATTCATATACCCGAGGGCGCGGTGCCCAAGGACGGCCCCTCTGCGGGCATCACCATGGCCACGGCCATGCTGTCTGCGGTGACTGACAAGAAGGTGCTGGCCAAGGTGGCCATGACGGGGGAGATCACCCTGAGAGGCCGTGTGCTGCCCATCGGAGGCTTGAAGGAGAAGATTCTGGCAGCCAGAATGGCCCGCATCAGCAAGGTGCTGGTGCCGGACAAGAACCGGCCGGATATGGCCGAGCTGTCAAAGGAGATCACCAGGGGACTGGAGATCGTCTATGTGAAGGATATGGAGCAGGTGCTGAGGGAAGCGCTGGTGCCCCAGGAAGGAGAAGAGCAGCATGGTAATTAAAAGTGTCAATCTGGAGACAGTGTGCGGCGTAACCAGCCGCATGCCGGAGAATATTCTCCCGGAATTTGCCTTTTCAGGCAAGTCCAATGTGGGCAAGTCGTCCCTGATCAATGCCCTGATGAACAGGAAGGCATATGCCAGGACGTCCTCCTCACCGGGAAAGACCCAGACCATCAATTTCTACAACATCAATGATGCGGTGTATTTTGTGGATCTGCCGGGATACGGCTATGCCAAGGTGTCCCTGGAAGCCAAGGAGAAGTGGGGGAAGATGATTGAGCGCTACCTGCGCCAGTCCCCTGTGCTGAAAATGGTGTTCCTGCTGGTGGATATCCGCCACGAGCCGTCGGCCAACGATAAGTCCATGTACGAGTGGGTGGTGTACAACGGATATCACCCCGTGATCATAGCCACCAAGCTGGACAAAATCAAGCGCAGCCAGATCGCCAAGCAGGTGAAGCTGATCCGTACCGGTCTGCAGATGGAAAAAGATGGAATTCTTATTCCATTTTCAGCGGAAACCAAGCAGGGAAGAGATGAGATTTGGGCTTTGATTGAAAAGAATATGCAGCCTGAACAGGACCAGGAAGAAGAAAATGCAGAAGAACCGCCGGTAAACTAGCCGGCGGTTTCGTCACGGTCAGATCAGGCGAGAAGGGTTTTCATGGCAAATGAGTAGATCTCCTGGCTTTTTTCCTTCCAGTTGTTGCACATGGCCTCAGCCTGCTCCTTGTCCGGCAGAGCCAGATCCAGACGGATCAGCACGGTCTTGCCCTCCCGCACCTCGCAGTGGACAATGTAGTCCTGGTTGGTGGCCTTATAGTAGTCTGCGGAGGTGCCTACCTCCTCCCGCAGCCGGAATTTGTTATTCTTCAGGTACTGGTCCATATCGCTGACAATGGCGGGGGAGATATTCTTGCCGAAGAAGTTCAGGGTCTCCTCACCCTCCCGTGTAATCTCGTAGCGGGTGCTGTTGTGACTCGGCTCCTTGTGTACCAGCCCGGCATCCTCCAGCTCATTTAAAGCCTGCTGGAGGGTAAAATAAGTGGTGTACTCGTGCTCTGTAAAGAAATTCGTCAGCTGAGCGTTGGTCAGCGGGAAATTCACCTGTTTTAACATATACAGATTCATCAGTTTGTATAGGGTCATAGGTTCTGTCAGCATCTCGCACTCACTCCATCGTTCTTTTCGTTTTGCCATAATATACTGGGCATAACTGCAATTTCCTTTATCATATCAACTTTTGACTTTTAATTCAAGCCAAAATGTGCTATCATAATACATTATGAGCAAAGGATAAAGATACGGTGGTACTATGAGAGAGCGGATTAACCGGCTGGCCAAGGGCATCATTGACAGCGAGGTACCGAAATTTGCCATTATCCCGGAAGAGATAAATGCAAATGTGGAGGCAGGCAGCACGGCCCGGGGAGAGATTCTGGTGAACAGCGCAGGCGGTCTGAACATCAAGGGTCTCGTTTATTCCAGCAGTCCGAGGGTGACCATAGCAAACAACGCCTTCGGCGGCCTGCGAAACCGGATTGTATACGAAGTCAACAGCAAATATTGTGAAAACGGTGAAATTATTAAGGGATCCTTTTATCTGGTAACCAATGGCGGTGAAAAAGAGGTTCCTTATTCTTTGCGCATTCAATCGGGAGCTTCCGGCGAGGCACTTGAGAGCCTTAAGACTGCCGATGACTTCGGACGCCTGGCCAAGAGGGATCTGGACAGGGCACTGCAGCTGTTTGAATACCAGGATTTTGTGGACGCGCCCTTTATGGAGGACACCCGCTGCCGGACCATCTATGACGGTTTAAAGGGCAGGCCGGGCAGAAGGAATCTTCTGGAAGAGTTTCTGGTGGCGCTGGGGGTCAAGGAGCCGGTGGAGCTGACGGTGGATACCGCAGACCGGGTCTATGAGAATCCCCTGGAGACCATTGAAGATAAAATTGAGATAAGAAGCAGCGGATGGGGCTACCTTTCGGCGGACCTGTCGGCGGACGAGGAATTTATAGAGCTGCTCCAGAGTCGTGTGACGGATCAGGATTTTTCCGGCGGGAAATGCAGCGTGTACTACCGCATTCGGCCCCAGAAGCTTCACCGGGGCAAAAATTTTGGGCGGATCAGGATTTCGTCGGTGAAAGAGACATTTACCATTGTCCTGGAGGCGGAGGGGGACAGCACGGTGGACATCACCCACCGGGACCCGGAAGCGGACAGGGGGATGGACAAGGACAGCCTGCTGCATTACCTGTCCCTGCGGCTGAATTTTGAGTCGGGAATCTACGAGCAGGCCCTGCTGCTGAACCAGATGGCACGGGAGGTGGACCACCTCAGGGAGGCTTACCGGGAGGACGATCTGGTGAAGCTGCTGCAGGCGGAGCTGTTTCTGCTGGGCGGTAAAAATGAAGCCGCGTCCCTGGCACTTGACGAGTGCAGGGACCATGTGCTGGAGACAAGGGAAAAGCATGTGGTGAACTATTGCTTCTACCAGTATCTGAGATATCTGTTAAGTCCCTCGGAGTCCCAGAAGGAGACATTGGTCCGTCTGCTGAACAAGTACCTGGAGGGCGGACCGGCTGCCTATGAGTATCTGTTCTTCCTTCTGGTGAAGCTGGACGAGACCCTGAAGCAGAATCCCCTGGAGCTGTATCTGCGGATGAAGTCCATGTACAATGAGGGCAGCCGCAGCCCCTTTCTCTATGCGGCGGCAGTGGGGCTTTTAGAGAACCACCAGGGCCTTTTAGCCAACCTGGGGGACTTCGAGGTGCAGGTACTGTACCTGGGCATTAAAAAGGGCATGGTGAGCCAGGAGCTGGCTGTGAGGGCTGCCCGTCTGGCACTGTCCATCCGCCATTACCGCAGGATGTATGAGCGCCTGATGACCAGGATCTATGAACTGTATCCGCGGATCGAAGTCTTGGAGGCGGTATGCAGCATTTTGATCAAGGGAGACCGCAAGGGCGCGCAGCCCTTTGCCTGGTATGAGCTGGCTCTGGAAAGCGGCGTCAATCTGACCAGGCTGTACGAATATTTCCTGTACTCCCTGCCCGGGGACTACAGCCACCTGCTGCCGCGTGAGGTGCTGCTGTATTTCTCCTACGACAAGGATTTAGATACCCACAGCCGTCTGATTCTGTACAAGAATATCCTTCTCTACATGAATCCATCCCAGGAGCTGTACCAGACCTATACACGGCCCATGGAGCAGTTTGCCATGGAGCAACTGTTTGCGTCCAGGATTGACAGCAGCCTGGCGGTGATCTATGACCATATGATCTACAAGGACATGATCGATGTGCGGGTGGCCCGGGTGCTGCCCGGAATCCTGCGTTCCTACAGGATCAAATGCAGGGACAGCCGGATGAAGTACGTGATTGTCCGCTATGAGGAGCTGAACGAGGACCAGGCCTATCTGCTGGAGGACCAGGTGGCCTATGTGCCTATTTATTCGGATAAAATTGTGCTGCTGTTCCAGGATGCCTTCGGCAACAGGTATTTGGATGTGAAGCACTGGAAGGTGCCGGTGATGGATAAGCCGGAGCTTTTGAAGAAGTGTTATGAGGTATACCCCCAGCACGCCATGCTGCGCCTGGAGGAGTGCCGGAACATTCTGGAACATGGCATTGAACGGGACGAACAGGCGGAGCTGGTGGAGCAGATCATGGAGGAGATGAGCTTAAATCCGGTCTATGAGCGGCGCCTGACGGCCCTGGTGACGGATTATTACTGCCGGAAGGCTTCCAGGGACCAGGAGGAGCTGTCTGCCTTTGACTGCGCCTATCTGGTGCAGATGGACAAGGAGCGGCTGGAGACTAAGCAGCGGCAGATGATCTGTGAGACGCTGATCGGCCAGAACTACATCCACGAGGCCTATGAGATGATCTGCTGCTACGGCTGCGAATACATCAGCAGCCCGCGGCGCCTGAAGCTGTGCACTAAGATGATCTTACAGAACCTGTTTGACCAGGATGATGTTCTGCTGGACATGGCCTACGGTGTGTTCAGGGAGGAACGGTATGACAGCGTGATCCTGGACTACCTTTGTGAGCATTACAACGGCACCGTGGCCCAGATGTACGAGGTGCTGGTCCAGGGCGTCAAGGAGCATGTGGAGACATATGATCTGGAGGAGCGCCTGCTGGCTCAGATGATGTTTACCGGGGACACTGAGCAGATCGATTCCGTATTCCAGCTGTATGTCACCAGGAAAAAGACCAGGGAGAGTGTGGTCAAGGCGTATTTTACGGTGAAGAGCGTGGAGTATTTCCTGGAACGCAGGAATGTGGACAGCCGGGTGTTCGAGTATCTGGAGAGCGCAGTGAACTCCAGCATCGAGAAGGACAAGGTGCCCACCATCTATCTGCTGGCCCTGACCCGGTATTACGCTTCCTGCGATTCCTTAAAGGATGACCAGCTGAAGCTGTGCCGGCTGATCGGCGGCCTTCTGATCCAGGAAGGCCTGATATTCGCCTACACCAGGGATCTGGCCAAACACATGGCTGTGCCGGAGGATGTGATGGATAAGGCCATGGTTGAATACCTGGGCAAAAAGGACGGCAGGCCGGAGCTGATGGTGCGGATTCTGCCCCATGAAGACCAGTATCACAGTGAAGATATACGGAGGGTGTACCAGGGAATCTTCGTCAAGCAGAAGGTTCTGTTTGAGGGGGAGACCATGGAATACCAGATATACGATTACAGAGAGGGCAAACGCGTTCTGGCGGATTCGGGGCAGGTATCCTGCGACCACAAGCTGGATGGGAAGGAAAACAGCCGCTTTGCCCTGTTAAATAGAATGGGAACTGCACTGGGCAGGAAGGATGAAGCCGCCCTTAAAAAGGCAATGGAAGATTATCTGAAAAAGGCCGCAGTGCTCTCTGAGCTGTTTCCGATTATGTGAGAAAGGGGCTGTCTATGGACGGACTTGTAATTGGGCTGGATCTAAACGACGATTACACACGGATCTGCTGTTATGATAAGGAAAAGTCATGGACGATTCCTACGGTGATCTGCCGTAAGAAAGAGGAGGAGACCTGGCTGGCAGGAGAGCAGGCGTATGCATGCACCCTGATCGGCGAGGGTGTAATTGTCGATAAGCTTTTAAAGATGGTGGGAAAGGACGGTACGTCCACCATCGGAGGGATCCGCTATACAGGCAGCGGCCTGCTGAACATTTTCATACAGAAAATGCTGGAGTACCCCAAACAGGAATTTCATGAGGAGCAGGTTGCCCAGCTGGTAATCTCCCTCCAAAAAGTAGATGTTAAGATCATGGACTCGCTAATGTACTGCGCGGACTTTCTGGGATTACCCAGGGAGAGGGTCCATGTCATTTCCCATATGGAAAGCTTTGTGTACTATGTGCTGAGCCAGAAAAAGGAGCTGTGGACCAACCAGGTAGGACTCTTCGACCTGTCCTCCCAGCGCTTGTGCTACTATGAGATGAAGGTACAGCGGGGCATGAAGAAGAACATGGTGCAGGCGGACTTTGAGGACATGGAGGAGGCCTTCAACCTGGATATCCTGGAGACGCCCAGCGGAAGCCGCCTGGCGGACCGGATACTCTGCGCCTGCGGGGAGCGGCTGCTGACCAAGAAGCTGTTTTCCTCCATCTTCCTCACCGGCAAAGGCTTTGACCGCCAGGACTGGGCAGGGGAGTTTATGAAGCTGGTGTGTTACCGCAGGAAGGTATTTGCGGAGCCGGTGCTCTTCGCAAGGGGCGCGGCATACAAG
>URUZ01000143.1 GCA_900551225.1 uncultured Clostridium sp. | reverse complement strand
ATTTGGCCCCGATGAAGGAGGCGTAGCGGGCTACGTTGACTGAATTGGGGTCAAATATGCCGCAAAGTGGGGCGTGCGACGCCCTAAGGGGGACCGGGCGAAGCCGGTGGATTCCTTATGGCAGATGGCGGGAATGAATTTTAAGACACGCTCTAAGCCGGATTTGACAAAATAGGAGTAGGTAAATGAACCCTGCTCCTATTTTTATAAGCAGCCGTCATTAACGCTTTTTTAACGCAGCTGCAAGGAAAAACAAGAATGTTAATTAATAGACATACAAAAACTTTTTTGTTGTCTAAAAATAATTTATGAAATAATTAGAAATTGCATTGAAAATAAATTTTGTATGAGGTATAATCTATCCATATTGTACAAAAAATAAAGGGATCTTTAGAATAATGCAATCCGTATGCATTACAGTCCATTGGCAAGGGTTCTGAAAAGAGAGGGGGATGAAATTGGTCAAGGAAACAATTGACGCAATCCGTCAGGCAGAACAAGCGGCGGAGCAGAGAGAGATGGATGCGGGCCGGGAGGCAGAGCAGATTGTAGCAGACGCCAAAGCCCAGGCTGCATCGGTGAAGTCGGATCTTACCAGACAGGCCAGAGAAAAGGCGGCGCAGTCAGAGGCCGCGGCCAAAGTCCGGGCGGATCAGATCATGGAAGAAGCCGACCAGGCGCAGGATCAGGAATTGGGTGCGCTTCGCAGTGCGGTAACAGACAAATCAGATCAGGCAGTCAAAGCGGTGTTAGCCGAGCTGCTGTAGGAAAGGGGGCGCGTAAGTTTGGCGATAGTGCCTATGAAGAAAATGCTGATCTGCGGCCTCAAGAAGGACCGCAAAAAGATCCTGGAGTTTTTACAGCGCCAAGAGGCATTAGAGATCAGCAACGTTCTGGAAGAAGACAGCATATTCAGGAAAACCGATGTGACCTCCAGCAGGACAGTGTTTGAGCGCAACGCCCTGGTAGCAGAGCAGGCGCTGGCCGTACTGGCAAAGTATGCGCCGGAGAAGAAGGGGCTTTTGGCCGGCTTTGAAGGCAGGGAAGAGATGTCCCTGGAGGAGTACGAGAATCATGCAGGGATGCATGACAGCATTATGAAGACAGCCTACAGGCTGCAGGAACTGGAAAAAGAAATAGCCGAGAATATCGGGACGATCCCCAAGCTGGAGCAGCAGATCACAGCGCTGGAGCCGTGGAAGGATTTTGACCTTCCTCTGGACTACCGGGGGACCAGAAAGACCGCGGCATTTATTGGCTCCCTTTCAGGAGAGACTACCCTGGAGTTGATTTACGAGCAGCTGGGACAGCTGGCTCCCCAGGCAGAAGCAGTGGATGTGACCATTATCAGCGCTTCGGCGGAACAGGTCTGCACCATCATTATCTGCAGCAAAGGGGACGCGGAGGCAGTGGACGACGCACTGCACAAGATGAATTTCTCCAGACCGCCCATGTCCCGGGAGATTCCGGCCAGGAAGCAGGAAGAGCTGGAGAAGAAAGTCGCCCAGACCAGGGAGAATATCCAGAAGGCCACAGACGAGGCAGCAGGCCTGGCAGACCAGGCGGAGGCGCTGAAGTTTGTGATGGACTACTACACCATGCGTGCCGAGAAGTACGGCGTGCTGGGCGGACTTGTCCAGTCTGCAAGAACATTTTTAATTACGGGCTATGTCTCCCAGCCGGAGGCACCCAAACTGGAACAGGCTCTTGCATCCCGCTTTGAGCTGGTGGTGGAATTCACCGACCCGGCGGATGACGATGATGTTCCGGTGCTGCTGCACAACAACAAGTTTGCGGAGCCGGTGGAATCTGTGGTGGAGAGCTACAGCCTTCCCGGGCGCGGGGAACTTGATCCGTCGGCCGTGGTGGCAACCTTCTACTATGTGCTGTTCGGTCTGATGCTCTCAGATGCAGCCTATGGCCTGATCATGATCGGCGGCTGTGTGTACTGCCTGAAGAAGATCAAGAACATTGAACCCGGATTTAAGAAAATGCTGAAAATGTTCCTTTACTGCGGCATTTCCACAGCATTCTGGGGCTTTATGTTCGGCAGCTTCTTCGGAGATGCGGTGAACATAATCGCAACAACCTTCTTTGGCCGGCCGGATATCCGCCTTGCACCCCTGTGGTTTGAGCCGGTGAGCCTGCCCATGAAGATGCTGGTATTCTCATTTGCAATCGGCATTCTCCACCTGTTTACCGGACTGGGAATCAAGCTCTATACCTGCATTAAGTCGGGTAATCCACTGGACGGTTTCTATGATGCCGGTTTCTGGTATATGCTGGTGGGCGGGTCCATTATCTATCTGCTGACCATGCCTATGTTTACCAGCATGCTGGGCCTGACCTTTGCGCTTCCCGCAGCTTTGGGAACCGTATGCGGTGTGCTGGCCATTATCGGAGCCGTGGGAATCGTGCTGACCAGCGGAAGAGAGTCCAAGAGCTGGTTTAAGCGGATTTTAAAAGGCCTTTACGGCGTTTATGGAATTACCTCATACCTCAGTGATATCCTGTCCTACTCCAGACTTCTGGCCCTGGGACTGGCCACCAGCGTTATCTCCACTGTTTTCAATAAGATGGGCAGCATGGTGGGAGGCAATTTCTTCGGAGCAATTGTATTTATCCTGGTGTTCCTTGTGGGTCACAGCCTGAACCTGGCGATCAACGCCCTGGGCGCCTACGTGCACACCAACCGTCTGCAGTTTGTAGAGTTTTTCGGTAAGTTTTATGAGGGAGGCGGAAGGAAGTTCACGCCATTTGCCATTCATACTAAATATTACAAAGTCAAGGAGGACATTTAATTATGGGAAGTTTTGGTATTGTTTTAGCATTGACAGGAGCAGCGCTGGCAGCATTATTTGCAGGGATCGGTTCTGCAATCGGAGTAGGTATCGCAGGTGAGGCGGCCGCGGGAGTTGTAACAGAAGACCCCAACAAATTCAGTAAGGTTCTTGTACTTCAGCTGCTTCCCGGTACACAGGGTATCTACGGCCTGCTGATCGGTTTCATCACTCTGACCCAGATTGGTATCATGGGCGGAAGCGCAGATATCTCAGTTACTAAGGGCTTCTTATACCTGGCAGCATGCCTGCCCATGGCATTCGTAGGCTTACTGTCCGCCATCAAGCAGGGTAAGGCTTCCGTAGCCTCCATCGGCCTGGTTGCAAAGCGTCCTGAGCAGTTTGGTAAAGCGATGATCTTCCCTGCCATGGTTGAGACCTACGCAATTCTGGCTCTGCTGATTTCTATCCTTTCTATCTTCGGTATTGCAGGACTGAATGTATAATTAAACAATCAGAATGTGTACCATTTAATGAAAGGAGAACAAGGCATGGCGGGATTAGATAAAATCATTGCCCGGATTCAGGCTGAGTCTGAAGAAGCGGCAGCCCGGACCCTGGAAACAGCGAAGGCCAAAGCTGAGCAGATTCTCCAGGAGGCCAGGGAAGAGGCCGGACAGGAATGCGCTGCCATTGAAAAAAAGGCGCAGCAGACGGCGGACAATATCCTGGATCGGGGCCGCTCTGCAGCTGAACTGAAAAAGCGGCAGAGAATCTTGGCCGAGAAACAGATATTGATTAGTGAAATTCTTAACAAAGCGAAGCGGGAACTAAAGGAAATGCCGGTTGACGCTTACTTTGACAGCATTGTAAAGCTGGCTGTAAAGGCGGCTCAGAAGGGCGAGGGCAAGATACTGTTTTCACAGGAAGATCTGGCGCGCCTTCCCGGGAACTTCGGGGACACACTGAACGCGGCATTAGAAGCAGGCGGCAAAGCGGGCACATCCCTGACTGTGGCCGGGGAGACCCGGAACATTGACAGCGGCTTTGTGCTTACTTACGGGGGAATTGAGGAGAACTGCTCATTTGATGCGCTGTTTGACTCAGCCCATGAAGCCCTGCAGGATAAGGTTCAGGAGATTCTGTTCGGTACGGTTTAGCGGATTATTTGGAATCTGCAGTAGGAGGACTTATAAATGGCAGAAAATCAATATGTTTACGCAGTGGCCCGTATCCGATCCAAAGAACTCTCCCTTTTAACAGCTTCATTTATCGAACAGCTCCTGGGAGCCAAAAGCTATGACGAGTGCATCCAGCTTCTGGAAGAGAAGGGGTGGGGAGGCGACGAGGCGGTGGACGCCGCGGGCCTTTTTGCCCTGGAACAGCAGAAGACCTGGCAGCTGATCGGTGAGCTGACCGGCGACCTGTCCGCCTTTGACGTGTTCCTGTATGCCAACGATTACCACAATCTGAAAGCAGCCATCAAGGAAGCCCGCATGAACACCGAGTTCCCGGGCATCTACATCGGCCAGGGCACGGTGGAAGTGAAACGCATCCGTGAGGCTGTGCGCACCAGGGAATTCGCAGATCTGCCGGAGGCCATGAGAGCGCCGGCCAGGGAAGCCTATGACGTGCTGCTGCAGACCGGGGACGGACAGCTGTGTGATATCATCATTGACCGGGCGGCTCTGACAGCCATCTATGGGGCCTCCAAGGCCTCGGGCAATGAGTGTCTGAAGCTGTACGGCGAACTGACTGTGGCCGCGGCTGATATAAAGACAGCGGTGCGCGCAGCGCGTACGGGCAAGAACAAGGCATTTTTGGAGCGGGCTCTGGCCCCCTGCGATACACTGGATGTGGGCCGTCTGGCCCAGGCTGCGGTGGAGGGCCTGGAGGCAATCGCGTCCTATCTGGAGCTCACGCCCTACGGCGAGGCAGTGGAGGAGCTGAATCACTCCCCATCCGCCTTTGAACGGTGGTGCGACAACCTGCTGATCCGCAGGATACGCCCCCAGAGATTTAATCCCTTTGGGATCGGACCTTTGGCCGCCTATATTCTGGCGCGTGAAAATGAGATTAAGACAGTACGGATCGTGCTATCCGGGAAGCTGAACCATCTTCCCGAAGAATCCATCCGGGAAAGGGTAAGGGAGATGTATGTATAAGATAGCAGTAATGGGCGACCGCGACAGCATCTACGGTTTTGCGGCTCTGGGCCTGGAACCATTTCCCTTCTCAGACTCAGTGGAGGCAGCCAGGAAGCTGAGACAGCTGGCAGAGAGCGGCTACGCTGTGGTCTATATCACAGAGGCCCTGGCAGCCCAGCTGGAAGCGGAGATTGACCGCTACCGCACAGCCGATCTTCCGGCCATCATCCTGATCCCCGGCGTGTCCGGCAATACGGGACAGGGAATCATGGCGGTGAAGAAGTCGGTGGAGCAGGCGGTAGGTTCGGATATTATATTCAACAACTAGCGTAGGAGGTAAATAATGAGCAAAGGCGTGATTAAAAAAGTAGCCGGTCCGCTGGTCATTGCAGAAGGCATGCGCGACGCCAACATGTTTGACGTGGTGCGTGTAAGCGACCAGCGTTTGATTGGTGAAATTATAGAAATTCACGGAGATAAGGCTTCCGTCCAGGTATACGAGGAGACATCCGGCCTTGGCCCCGGCGAGCCGGTGGAGTCCACCGGAGTTCCCATGAGCGTGGAACTTGGCCCAGGCCTGATCGGAAGTATTTACGATGGAATCCAGCGTCCACTGGACGCAATCATGGAAGCCACCGGCGGCAACCTGTTGAACCGCGGCGTTGAGGTACCTTCCCTGAAGCGTGAGAAGAAGTGGGAATTTAAGCCAACTGCCAGCGTGGGCGATAAGGTTACCAGCGGCGATATCATCGGTACTGTCCAGGAGACAGACGTAGTGGTTCAGAAGATCATGGTTCCCAACGGAATCAGCGGTACCCTGACCTATATCAGCGGAGGCGAGTACACAGTTACCTCCACCGTGGCGGTTGTGACTGATGACAGAGGCCAGGAGCAGCCTGTTGGCCTTATGCAGAAATGGCCGGTCCGCAGGGGCCGTCCCTACAAGACAAAACTGTCACCGGATATGCCTCTGGTAACAGGACAGCGTGTAATTGATACCCTGTTCCCCATCGCCAAGGGCGGTGTGGCCGCAGTTCCCGGACCCTTCGGTTCCGGTAAAACAGTGGTTCAGCATCAGCTGGCAAAGTGGGCGGATGCGGATATTGTAGTATATATCGGCTGCGGCGAGCGCGGCAACGAGATGACGGACGTTCTGAACGAGTTCCCGGAACTGAAGGACCCCAAGACCGGCAAGTCCCTGATGGAGCGTACTGTGCTGATCGCCAATACCTCCGACATGCCTGTGGCGGCCCGTGAGGCTTCCATCTACACAGGTATCACCATCGCTGAGTATTTCCGCGACATGGGCTATTCCGTGGCCCTGATGGCTGACTCCACCTCCCGCTGGGCAGAGGCTCTGCGTGAGATGTCCGGCCGTCTGGAGGAGATGCCAGGTGAGGAAGGCTACCCCGCATACTTAGGTTCCCGTCTGGCCCAGTTCTATGAGCGCGCAGGCCGCGTGATCTCTCTTGGCAGCGAGGGAAGAGAGGGCGCCCTGTCCGTAATCGGAGCCGTATCTCCGGCGGGCGGCGATATCTCCGAGCCTGTAACCCAGGCCACCCTGCGTATTGTAAAGGTATTCTGGAGTCTGGATGCCAACCTGGCGTACAAACGTCATTTCCCGGCTGTTAACTGGCTGACCAGCTACTCCCTGTACGTGGACACCATGGAAAAATGGTTCAACGCGGAGGTGGAGCACGACTGGACCGACCTGCGCGGCAGAATGATGCTGCTGCTTCAGGAGGAGGCTGAGCTGGATGAGATCGTTAAACTGGTAGGTATGGACGCCCTGTCCGCATCTGACCGTCTGAAGCTGGAAGTGGCCCGTTCAATCCGCGAGGACTTCCTCCATCAGGACGCCTTCCATGAAGTGGATACCTATACCTCACTGACCAAACAGCACATGATGATGATGCTGGTTCTGGCCTACTATGACCAGGCTATTGAGGCTCTGAACAAGGGCGCCAACATCGAGCGTCTTGTCAACCTGCCGGTGCGTGAAACCATCGGACGTTTCAAATACACACATGAGGACGACATCAAGAAGGTATATGATGAGATCATCAATACTCTGACCGTTCAGATTAACGACGAATTGAGCAGAAAGGAGGACTTCTAATGCCGAAAGAGTATAGAACTATAGAAGAAGTAGCCGGTCCTCTTATGCTGGTACGCGGCGTTACGGGAGTAACCTACGACGAAATTGGAGAGATCGAACTGGCAAGCGGTGAGAAGCGCCGCTGTAAAGTTCTGCAGATTGACGGCGGCAACGCCATGGTACAGCTGTTTGAATCCTCCACCGGTATCAACCTGGATTCCAGTAAGGTGCGCTTCTTAGGACGCACCATGGAGCTGGGCGTATCTGAGGATATGTTAAGCCGTATCTTCGACGGCCTGGGACGTCCCATTGACGGCGGTCCCGACATCCTGCCGGAGAAGCGTATGGATATCAACGGCCTGCCCATGAACCCGGCAGCCAGAAACTATCCCCAGGAGTTTATCCAGACCGGCGTATCCGCCATCGATGGACTGAACACCCTGGTAAGAGGACAGAAGCTGCCCATCTTCTCCGCCTCCGGTATGCCTCATGCCAACCTGGCCGCGCAGATTGCACGTCAGGCCAAGGTGCGCGGCACCGACGATCCATTCGCCGTTGTGTTCGCAGCCATGGGTATCACTTTCGAGGAAGCCAACTTCTTTATGGAGAGCTTCAAGGAGACAGGAGCTATTGACCGAAGCGTAATGTTCATCAACCTGGCCAACGACCCTGCGGTAGAGCGTATCGCCACACCGCGTATGGCGCTGACTGCGGCTGAGTACCTGGCATTTGAGAAGGGCATGCACGTGCTGGTTATCCTGACCGACATCACCAACTATGCCGACGCCCTGCGTGAGGTATCTGCAGCGCGTAAAGAGGTTCCGGGCCGCCGCGGCTACCCCGGATACATGTATACGGACCTGGCTTCCCTGTATGAGAGAGCTGGCCGTCAGAAGGGCAAGAACGGCTCCATCACCATGATCCCCATCCTGTCCATGCCTGAGGATGACAAGACCCATCCCATCCCCGATCTGACCGGATATATCACTGAGGGCCAGATTATCCTGAGCCGTGAGCTGCACCGCAAGGGCGTAGTACCGCCTATCGACGTGCTGCCCTCCCTGTCCCGTCTGAAGGACAAAGGTATCGGTGAAGGCAAGACAAGAGCAGACCATGCCAACGTTATGAACCAGCTGTTTGCAGCTTATGCAAGAGGTAAGGACGCCAAGGAGCTGATGGTTATCCTGGGCGAGGCGGCTTTGACTGAGATGGATAAGCTGTATGCTAAGTTTGCAGACGCCTTCGAGAAGGAGTACGTGTCCCAGGGCTACTATGGCAACCGCGATATTGAAGAGACCATGGAGATCGGCTGGAAGCTGCTGCGCATCCTGCCCAGAACCGAGTTAAAACGTATCAAGGACGCGTTCCTGGATCAGTATTACGACGAAAAGTAACTGGCAGGTGCCCGGTGTCCTGCGCCCATAAGACGGGGCGGGACGCCGGCTCCCATAACGAAAGGAATTGACAGAGTATGGCTGCAAAACATGTGAACCCTACGCGTATGGAGTTGACGCGCCTGAAAAAGAAGCTGAGCACGGCTGTGCGCGGCCACAAGCTTTTAAAGGATAAGCGGGATGAGCTGATGCGCCAGTTTTTGGAGCTGGTGCGTGAGAACAAAGCCCTGCGTGAAAAAGTTGAGGCCGGTATCGCCGCAGCCAACCAGAATTTCGTCCTGGCCCGTTCGGGAATGACCGACGAGGCCCTGAATGTAGCTTTGATGGCGCCGAAGCAGGAGGTTTATCTGGAAGCCGAGACCAGAAACGTAATGAGCGTGGAGATCCCGGTGTTCCACTACAAGACCAGAACCTCAGATGCCAACGATATCTACTCCTACGGATTTGCATTTACCTCCAGTGACCTGGACGGCGCGGTTAAGAGCCTGGCAGACCTTCTGCCGGATATGCTGCGCCTGGCTGAGTGCGAGAAATCCTGCCAGCTGATGGCTTCCGAGATCGAAAAGACCAGACGAAGAGTAAACGCTCTGGAACACGTAATGATCCCGGAGACCAGGGAGAACATCCGCTTTATCACCATGAAGCTGGATGAGAATGAGCGAAGCTCCCAGGTCCGCCTGATGAAGGTCAAGGATATGATGCTTGAGGAAGCCCACCATTACAGCGCCAGAGAAGTTGTGGCAGTGGTGGATGAAGTATAGAAGCGGACTAAATAGAAAGCGCTGTTTTGGCTCTGTTGATAATGCAGAGCTGGACGGCGCTTCTTTTGAATGAATTGTGAGAAGGGGGATTATAAGATGATCAATGAAAAACGGTTACTGGACCGGTTCCTGGAATACATACAGATTGACAGCGAATCTGGCGGGGAGAGGGCATTTGCCGACAGGCTGAAGAAAGATTTCCAAAAAATGGGATTGGAGGCAGCGGAGGACAGGGCAGGTGAACATACGGGGAACCTGTTTGTCTCCATTCCCGGCAGAGAAGGGGAGGAGCCTCTGCTGTTTACGGCCCATATGGACACAGTGGTGCCGGGCAGGGGGATCACCCCGAAGATTGAGGACGGTGTGATCCGCAGCCAGGGGGATACTGTTCTGGGCGGAGACGACAAGTCCGGCATTGCGGCAGTCATGGAGGCCGTCCAGGTGATTACGGAAAAGGGGCTTGCCCACCGGCCCATCGAAATCCTGTTCACGGTTCAGGAGGAGATTGGGCTGATCGGCAGCGGCAACGCCGATCTAAGCGGGATAAAGGCCAGATATTCCCTGGCGGTGGACGGCTGCGGACCCATGGATGAGATTGTGACCGTGGGAGCAGGTCAGGCAAGCATTACCATTGAGATCACAGGGCGGGCAGCCCATGCCGGCAACAGCCCGGAACTGGGGGTCAGCGCCATTATGGCGGCGGCGGATGCAATTTCCTCAATGAAGCTGCTGAAGATTGATGAGGAGACAACCGCCAACATCGGTTCAATCATGGCGGATAATCCCACAAATATTGTGTGCAGCTATGTAAAGATGGCAGCGGAGGTGCGCAGCCGGAGCAAGGAAAAACTGGCTGCCCAGGTAACACATATGAAGGACTGCGTGGAAAATGCATGCAGAAAGCATGGGGCGGAGTACAAGTTTGATACGGTATATCCCTATGAGTCGTATCAGGTTGAGGATGAGGTGCTTCTGGGCCTTGTGCAAAAGGCCTATGAGGATATGGGTGTGCGGTGTAAGAGCAGCGCCACTATGGTGGGCAGCGACTCCAATACCTTGAATCAGAAGGGGATTGTGTCTATCGTGGTATCCACCGGCATGACCAATCCCCATGCACTGACGGAACAGATTGCGGTGAAGGATCTGGCGTTTACCGCCGGGTTGATGCTGCGGCTGATGGCGGTGTAACGGGGACTTAAAATGTGAGGAAATTGGATATTTAGGGTGCAAGGGCGTCGATGTACGTGAAGTGATCTATCTTAAATGGGCCAATATGATGCAGTATATAAAGTCCTGGAAACAGGCATAGAAAAACCACCCTTGTAAACTTGGCTAGTGGAGAGGGTGGAGTTTCTATCTTTTCTTATGAGGCCAGCCCCTTGTGGACGGTTGTTCCTTTTATGTCTATAATATAACACGGGCTTGGATAAAAGGCCGCTACAAACCGTATTCTTTGAAAAGCTGCTCACGGTACTCACGGTTTTTT
Organism: uncultured Clostridium sp.; assembly: GCA_900551225.1. Classification (GTDB taxonomy): domain Bacteria; phylum Bacillota; class Clostridia; order Lachnospirales; family Lachnospiraceae; genus Enterocloster. The sequence goes on along the minus strand of URUZ01000143.1, from coordinate 1,025 downwards.
GCTGCCTTTTCCAGATCATCATAGCGTTTCTCTTCAATAAGCAGGACATTCAGGCGGCTGACCAGCTCAGCCCCTTCCTCCCGCTCCATAATCTTTTCTTCCCATAACTGCATGTATTTCACCTCGATTCCTTCATTGTGTTTCACTGACAGCACCCGGTCGTGCAGCTTCTGCATGCGCGGACTGGTGAAACGGCCTGTACTGTGTTCATCCGAATGCTCCACATACCGCAGGAATTCCTGCAGTTCTTCGGAGACCTCCGCCCCTGGATCTCCGCGGGTGTACAAAAACATGCGCACCGCGCCATCATCCAGACTCAGGTCATGATCCTGGTCACACCGCATGCGGAAGGTATAGATACAGCGGTTCTGCCCAAATAGATCAAAAGGCGCGATCATGATCAGGTACACGTTGTTCAGCCGGTTGAAATCAATGACACCCGGTTCCAGCAGACCCGCGTCCAGGGTGGACTGATAAAACCGGCTGCGCCGGGGATGATTCTTCTTGTTGACGCCCTGCATTTCCGTGTTGTAGATGCTGTCTTCCTCATCCTGGCTCCACACATCCATCCGTATGCTCCGGAAGGTGGGGAGGGTGCGCAGCTCTTTTTCGCTCTGGACGTTCTCCTTTAACTGAATATCCTTTCCCAGAATCATCTCCAGGACCGCCTGGCAGGTGCCGGCATCTTCCATCACTTCGCTGAATAAAAAACGGTCTAACAGGTTCAGCTCCCTCAGCGCTTTTGGCTTCTTTTGTTCCATATAGTAGTTCTCCTTTCATTTTAACATGCTTCCTGCGGGTACTTCAAGTTCTTTGGGAAATCTCCGGCGAAATGCCGATTTGTGCGAAACGCACAGTTTGATAACTGAGATGGATCTATCATACTATAGATTTATTTCCCCGGCAAGCGTTTATGGGCCAAATGGAGACTGGGGTTTGAGTAAACTTTACATCCTCTTTACAAAAATATTGCTTGCATTGTGCAACATGTCATGATATAATCAAATCAATGGATTAAATAAAAA
>URUZ01000142.1 GCA_900551225.1 uncultured Clostridium sp. | reverse complement strand
CCCCGCCATTCTGCTGGAGATTCCCGGCACAGCCTCGGCCATGGTAACCGCATTCGACGGCTACCCCATGGCCAAGATGGGAAAAGCCAAGCGGGCGCTGAGTATCTGTATGACCAGCTCGGTGTTCGGCGGCATATCCAGTTCCATTGTGCTGCTGCTGTTCGCGCCTATTCTGGCCAGCTGCGCGCTGAAATTCGGGCCGCCGGAATACTTTATGCTGGCGGTACTGGGGCTGTGTACTGTGATTGGCATGGCAAATAAAAATGTGGGCAAGAATTTCCTGTCCATGTGCCTGGGGCTGTGGTTGTCCACAATCGGCATGAGCGCTGTCACCGGCGTGGCCCGGTATACCTTCGGCCAGGCCAGCCTGTATGACGGAATTCCTTTGATACCCCGAATGATAGGGCTCTTCGGCGTGTGTTCTATCTTAAAACTCTGCGATACGGCTGGGAAAAACCAGGCGGCCCAGGCAGGAAAAGCCTGGTCGGATCAGGATGACCGCATCCGGGTGCCCGGCCTAAAGACCTGTAAACGCCTGCTGCCAACATGGCTGAAATCCAGCGCGATTGGAAATATACTGGGTATTATCCCGGGGGCAGGAATGACCATGGCCATTTTCATGGCCTACGACCAGGCTGAGAAGAGCCACCCGGAATTGGAATTCGGCACAGGCGTGGAGGAAGGGATTGCCGCGCCTGAGTCAGCCAACAATGCGGTAGTAGCCAGCTCCATGGTTCCGCTTCTATCTCTGGGAATCCCTGGAAACGGCACGGCGGCTTTGTTCCTGGGCGCGCTGACTATTCAGGGGCTGAGGACCGGCCCGTCCCTGTTCAGGGACAGCCCGGATATGGCATATATGATTATCCTGGGATTTTTGATTGCCAACATTGCCATGCTGCCCATGTCACTGCTGTTCTGTAAATATGTGGCTTCCAAGGTGTTGATGGTAAAGCAGGAGATTCTGGCTGCCTGTGTGCTGGTGCTCTGCGTGACCGGAACATTTGCCTACAGAAATAATCCTTTCCATATTACGGTTATGATCCTGTTTGGCGTTGTGGGTTACCTGTTCTGGAAATATGGGATTCCCCAGGCCCCGCTGATTCTGTCCACTTTTGTGGGAAGCATGATGGAGAGCAACTGGATGTCCAGTATGGTGTACGCCCGCGGTTCGGTGTCCGTGTTCTTTACACGGCCTATCTCCCTGGCGCTGGTGATTTTGTCCGCGGTGTTCCTGTTGTGGCCGCTGATTAAAAAACTAAAAATGAGATATGCCATGAAGGCATAGAAAAAAAGGCTTTCAGGGTGATCCTGAAAGCCTTTTTGGGTATAAATCGGTTATAAAATGGACTTGAATCGAATTCAAATCGACATTCAAATCGACATTTAAATCGACATAAAAAACAGTTGCATTTTAAAATCATCTATGCTATACTGTTTAAGCTGTCAGAATTGACAGCAGTTTTGGCATCCGCGTGAGTCAGAACCTTGCGGAAAGGGTGCGCTTAACTCGAACAGTGCTGATATTTGTGCGTTCCATGTCCGGACGGGCTGTGGTTATGTACAAAGGCAGATTGGCATACAGGCCGCGGTCGGAAACCGCAAATATAATCAGAGAGGTGAACATCATGAGAGAAGGAATCCATCCAAGTTATTATCAGGCAAAGGTAGTTTGCAACTGTGGGAATGAATTTGTAACAGGCTCCACCAAGAACGACATTCACGTTGAGGTTTGTTCCAAGTGCCATTCTTTCTATACCGGTCAGCAGAAGGCTGCCGCTGCTCGTGGACGTATTGATAAGTTCAATCGTAAGTACGGCGTGAACGCTGGCAAATAAGTTAGGCTGATAAGGGGTTGAGCTTGAATAGTAGCTCAGCCCTTTTCATATTTAGGAGCGCATCTGAAAAGAAAGGTTTGAATACATGAAATACTCAGGAATTGGCGGTCAGGCTGTGATTGAAGGCATTATGATGCAGAACGGGCCGGACTACGCCATAGCAGTCCGCAAGCCGGACGGGGAAATTGAGGTGAAAAAGGATCAGTATATCAACATGGCCAAACGGGTGAAATTCCTGGGCCTCCCCTTTATCCGGGGAATCTTCAGCTTTGTGGATTCCATGATACTGGGAATGCGGGCATTGACCTGGTCCTGCAGCTTTTTCGAGGATGACGAGGACGGGGAGGAATCCAAGTTCGAGGCATGGCTCGACAAGGTGTTCGGCGAGAAGCTGGAGAGCGTGATCATGACATTGGTGATGATCTTCTCCTTTGTTATGGCCATCGGCATTTTCATGGTGCTTCCCCTGTTCATAGCAGGGCTGTGCCGCCGGTTCATTGCCTCGGAGACAGTGATGGCCATATTGGAGGGCGTGATCCGCATTGTGATTTTTGTGGGCTATATCAAAATGGTCAGCAGGATGGAGGACATCCGCAGGACCTTCATGTACCACGGCTCTGAGCACAAGTGCATCAACTGTATTGAGCACGGCCTGGAGCTGACTGTGGACAATGTGCGGGCCAGCTCCAAGGAGCACAAGCGGTGCGGCACCAGCTTTATCATGATTGTCATGGTGATCAGTATCCTGTTCTTCATGGTGATCCGCGTGGACACTGTGTGGCTGCGGGCACTTAGCCGGATCGTGCTGATCCCTGTGATCGCAGGCGTATCCTACGAGTTCCTGCGGTTCGCGGGCAGGCATGACAATGCGCTGGTGAACATTTTAAGCCGCCCCGGCATGTGGATGCAGGGACTGACCACCACGGAGCCGGACGACAGCATGATCGAGGTGGCCATCGCGTCGGTGGAAGCGGTATTTGACTGGAGAGCTTACCTGGATGAAGAATTTCCGGGATGGGAGAAGAAAGATGACGTTGCAGCAGCTGCTGGTTCAGGAAACCCAACAACTGAATAATGCGGGGGTCCCAAACGGGGATCTGGACGCCAGGTATCTGATGCTGGAGGCATTTCACATGGGTCTGGCCTCCTTTCTGGCGGGGCGGGGGCAGGAGATTGCCTCCATCCCGGACGGTGAGGAGAAAGCGGCCCGTTTCCGGGAAATGACGGCCCGCCGGGCCAGGCGGATACCGCTGCAGCAGGTGCTGGGGGTCCAGGAGTTCATGGGCATGGAATTCTATGTCAATGAGCATGTTCTGACCCCGCGACAGGACACGGAGACACTGGTAGAGCTGGTTCTCGCAGAGCAGAAGGCGCGGGACCTGCGGGTGCTGGATCTGTGTACCGGTTCCGGCTGCATTGCCCTGAGCCTGGCTGTCATGGGGGAATATTCCCATGTGTCGGCACTGGACCTCTCCGCCGAGGCACTGAAGGTGGCCAGGAGGAATGGGGAACGGCTGCTGGCTGGGTATGTGGGTGATTTCCGCTTTTTTGAGAGTGATATGTTCGCCGCAGTCCCCACGGGGGAGTTGTTCGACGTGCTGGTGTCCAACCCGCCATACATCCCCAGCAAGGTTATTGAGGGACTGGAGCCGGAGGTCAGGGACCATGAGCCGCGGATGGCCCTGGACGGGACAGAGGATGGGCTGAAGTTCTACCGGATTCTGGCAGAGGAAGGGAAAATGCACCTGGAACACGGCGGCGCCATTTACCTGGAGATCGGCTGGGACCAGGCCCAGGCAGTAAGCCAGCTTTTGGAAAATAATGGGTTTGTAGATATCCGCACAGTGAAGGACATGGCAGGGCTGGACCGGGTGGTGAGGGCCGGGTGGCCATAGCGGCTTTTAGACCGGGCGGAATCGGGTAACTTCATAATATAATATAGAAAGAATCGGGAGAGAGTTATGTTTGATAGATTAGATGATATATTGATCCACTATGAAGAGCTGATGCTGTCCCTGGGGGACCCGGAAGTGACCCAGGACACGAAGCGCTTTACAAAGCTGATGAAGGAGCAGGCGGATCTGGCCCCCATTGTGGAGGCATATAAGGAGTATAAGCAGTCAAAGCAGGCGGTGGCGGACAGCCTGGCCATGCTGGAGGAGGAGAGCGACGAGGAGATGCGGGAGATGGCCAAGGAGGAGCTTTCCGACGCCAAGAAACGCATCGAGGAATTGGAGCATGAGCTGAAGATCCTGCTGCTGCCCAAGGACCCCAACGATGACAAGAACATTATCCTGGAGATCCGCGCAGGCGCAGGCGGCGACGAGGCGGCCCTGTTTGCAGCAGAGCTGTACCGCATGTATATCAACTACGCGGACAGCCACCGCTGGAAGGTGGAGATCATCAGCCTCAACGAGAACGGCATCGGCGGCTTCAAGGAAGTGGTGGCCATGGTCACAGGCAAGGGCGCTTACTCCAAGCTGAAATATGAGAGCGGTGTGCACCGGGTGCAGCGCGTGCCGGAGACAGAATCCGGCGGCCGTATCCACACTTCCACTGCCACGGTTGCGGTGATGCCTGAGGCGGAGGAAGTGGACGTTCAGATTGACATGAACGACATCCGCATCGACGTGATGCGTGCGTCCGGTAACGGCGGACAGTGTGTTAATACCACGGACTCCGCGGTGCGTCTGACCCATATGCCTTCCGGCATTGTGATCTACAGCCAGACCGAGAAATCCCAGCTGCAGAACAAGGAGAAGGCCTTCCGCCTGCTGCGTTCCAAGCTGTACGACATCGAGCTGGAGAAGCGCCAGAGCAACGAGGCCGAGGAGCGCCGCAGCCAGATCGGAACCGGAGATCGCTCTGAGAAGATCCGCACCTACAACTTTCCACAGGGCCGGGTAACCGACCATAGGATTAAGCTGACGCTGTATAAGATTGATGCGATTATGAATGGGGATATACAGGAGCTGTTGGATAATTTGATTGCGGCGGACCAGGCAGCGAAGCTGACGAAGATGAGTGAAATATAAAGTAAAGTTCCGCAAAACCGCCCTGGCGTGAGAGTTCATCCCCTCTCATGCCAGGGCGGTTTTCAGTTTTCACCTAAATAGATGGGAATTAAAATCTGCAGGTAATCGTCAATACCAGGATATGTTTCCCGATTGTTTTCGTAACCGGCCAGGCTGTCGTACATCGAATACAGATTCGCAACACCGGTCTGCCTGTCTAAAAGCTGCTTTGCTGCTGTCTCATTCCCCTGTTCGATGTTCCTGTAAATCCTTGCCTGTACGGCACGGACAATGGCCTCGTCCGTTATTCTGTACCACGGCATATTCACGTAGATCGAAGAAGTGTATTCGGCAGGGTTTTTATCACCGGCCAGTGACTGAATCATCTCCTGCTGCTGCTCCACGCCGGGATTGATGAATGGGTGAAGGCTTTCATGAAGGGTCGTTTCCAACATGTCTTGAATATGAAAGCTTCCATTATAGCCCAGCGGGGATTGATAGCTTAAAAAATACATGTCCTCATTGACAGAGACTTGGTGAAATGAGGCATTATTCCGGGACTTGTATACCGAAAGGCAGGTGGCATAATGCAGGTTTTGTCCGGGGAATAATCGGTTTTTTGTTCCTGTATATGATTCGGCTGCATCAAAATACGCTGTCACGGGTACCCTTGGCATCTCACTCTGGATATACGTTTCCAGCTGCTTGTGAATTGCGGATTGTTCAAAAAATGCAGCTGCTTGTGTATCAGTATAAAATTGCTGCAGCTTCTCCAGAAATTCATAAAATGCTTCATCGGTTTGAAACACATATGACTGGATGTTTCCGGTACATTCACCGGTTTCTTTCATGGAGACTGCATATTGAAGAAGAGGCACATATACATTCATGGATGCGTTCGTATTCTGCTCGTCTACAAACGCCCCCAAGTCCCGGATAAAGCCATGGTCTTTGTAGGGCGAAAAATAATCAATGGTTTCCTGATAGTCAGCCATTACATCAGCGGGAAAGAGATACGGGCTGTTAAAATCAAAGTACAAGCCGCAGGCAATGAGGTAGGTATCAATTAACTCGCTGTAGGAGACTGAATAAGGAGAGGCGGTATATAAATCCTTCATCAACGCCTGGTTATCCCACACAACGGGAGGCGGCAGCTCTGGGCTGCTGGTTGTACTTTCGGGGGGCTGGGATAATGGCCGCTCGCTCTCTGCGGTTTGCGATGAAACACTGGGTATTACTTGATCGGCTTTATCGCAGCCTGTTAATGAGATTAATACTGCCAGAATCACATAAACGATCAATCTTCTCACTATGTATGCCTGCCTTTCGCTATAGACTGTTGTACTTGAATATTCTATCATGGCGAAAGGGCAAATACAATCACAACTATCGGGTACTTTTCTTATCTGTAGGGGGTTCCCTGCCCCAAAACCATGGCATCATACCCGCGTTTGACCTTGGCATAATTCTGATCCCGGTCCAGCACAATGCCTCGACCTACGCCGTCTACGATCCGTCCGGCTCCAATCTGCTCTAATTCTTCTTCCAATTCCATCAGGAGCCGCGGCGCGCTGCCGGGTTCCGTGCTGCGGCCATCGAAGATAATATGCAGATTGATCTCCGGAAGCCCTCCAGCCATACGGCACAGAGCCTTGGCGTAGTCAATGGACCCGTGGGAGGATTTATCCGTCAGGTAGGAGAGGATATGGAGCGCTTTGCCATGTTCCCTGGTACGGCGGATGGCTTCCAGGAAAACCGGATTCTGCTCAAAGCTGCCTTCAGCGATTGCCTTATCCAGGCGGATGTCATCCTGGGGAACAACACGGCCGGCTCCCAGATTCAGATGTCCTGCCTCAGAGTTCCCGGCTTTTCCCTGGCCGAGACCAACGAAACTGCTGGAGGCATTGAGAGCGGCGCAGGGATAGGTATCCAGCAGGGAATCCCAGTAGGGAGTGTCTGCCAGGAAAATGGGGTTGCGCTCATTCTGCTCCCCCAGCCCCCAGCCGTCCAGGATGATCAGTAGTACCTTCCGCCCTTCACCGAACCGGGCGTCAGGAACCAGGGTGGAGGCATTCATTTCTGAGGGCTGTGGAATGTCCATAACGTGCAGCACTGTAGGCGCCACATCGCAGAGACTCCCGTTCCGGGGGCATATGGGATCTGGCCGGCGGGGATCAATCATCAGGAAGGGGACCGGATTGGTGGTGTGAGCCACATCCGGTTTACCGCTGGGCGTGGTCATGGATTCCAGGTTTCCGTGATCAGCGGTGATCATCACCACGTAATCCTGAGCCTGGGCTGCATCAACCAGACGCTTCAGCTGTCTGCTCATATGGCCGGCGGCGGCAATCTTGGCGGGGTTGCTGGAGGTGTGTCCGATGACATCGCCGTTGGCGAAGTTCACCACAATGAAATCCGGTCCTCCCAGCCGCTGGGTCACTTCATCTACAACTTCTGCCAGACTGAGTTCCGGTACTTCCTCAAAAGGCACGCCCTTTGGCGAGGGTACCATGATGTCCTCCTCGCCGGGATAGGGGGTCCTGTTGCCGCCGTTGAAGAAGAAGGTCACGTGGGCGAATTTCTCCGATTCGGCGGCATGGAGCTGAGTATGGCCCGCCTCACTGATAATCTGGGCCAGAGGTTTATGTACCTGCTCCGGCGCAAAGGCGATGGGCAAATCCTTGAATTTATCATGGTATAGGGTCAGGATGACAAACTGGAGATCGTTCAGTCTGATTCGGCCGGCTATGTCCAGTTCAGGCTCAGTGAACATCTCTGTCAGTTCAATTTCCCGCTCGCCCCGGCGGCAGCCGAAGATTACCGTGTCTCCATCCTGTATGCGGCCAATGGGGGAGCCGGTTTCGTCTATGCGCACAAGGGGCTCCATGTTGTAATCGCTCTCGCCTCTGGAGTAGGCAGTCAGGACGGCCTGGGCCAGTTCTGCGCCGCCTCGGCTTTGCTGTTTCATCATAGCAGATTCCTCCTTAACAAGTGGTAACGCCACTAAACTTATTTTAGGATAGCAACATTTTGTGACCAAGTCAATAGAAATAAAATTTTTCTCCAAAAAATAAATTCTTTTTTCATTTTCTATTGCAATTCTATTTTCATGCGCTATAATGGATACATACAAAGCATTTTTGCTTGTGACAAAATATACAGGAGGTTTTATGGCGGAGACAAATTTACTGATCAGTATTCGCAGCAGCTATGACCAGTTGACTAAGCTGGAGAAGAAGGTTGCAGACTATGTGCTGCAGAATCCCCAGGCTGTGGTCAAGATGACGATCAACGAGTTATCCAACAGTTGTGGGGTGGGAGATACTACGGTGTTCAGATTCTGCCGTTCTATGAAAGTTGGGGGATACCAGGACTTCAAGCTCGCACTTGCGCTCAGCAGCAATGTGAATGATATGCTGGACAGCAAGGGGACATTCAACCTTGCGCAGTCTCATGACCTGCACGAACTGGCCCAGCAGGTGTCCGAAGTATTTGTGGATGCGGTGAGCGAGACGTTTAACTCACTGGATTATGAGGCGATATCCCGGACCGTGGATGCCATACTGAATGCCCGAAGTGTCCATCTCTTTGGTTTTGGCAACTCCGGCGTGTCTGCGCTGATGATGCAGAACCGGTTTATGCGGATACTGCCAAACATTTTTTATACCAGTGATGTCCATATGCAGCTTACATCTGCCGCTCTGATGCCAAAGGATGGCGTGGCCATCATTTTCTGCAACTCAGGCATCACCAAGGACAGCATCCGCCTTGCCCAGATGTCCCACGAGGCAGGTGCGGTAACAGTATTTATTACCAAATTTATGCAGACGCCTGCTGCCCAATATGCGGACATTCTTCTGTGCAGCGGCGCCACTGAGGGCCCTATCCAGGGCGGTTCCATATCAGGGGTGGCTTCTCAGATGTATATCGTAATGCTTCTGTATTCAGAGTTGTTCCGGCGCATGGAGACCCGCGCCAAAGACAATAAAATCAAGGCCGCTTATGCCATTGCTGAAAAGAAACTGTGACCTGAGTTGGCGTTAATGAAAAGTAAATCTACTATATAATATGGAGGGGAAAAAATGAAGAAGAGATTTTTAACAGGATTCTTAGCTGTCGCTCTGTGCCTGTCTGCTGTTGGCTGTGGCTCAGCCAAGGCTACGGCGGGTGATACGGGGAAAGCAGGGAACGAGAGTGCCAAAGAGGCGGGGGAAAGCGCCAAAGAGGTCAGCTGGCCTGATGGCAATGTCAACTTGGTTGTTGCTGCCGCGGCCGGCGGCGGAACGGACCTGATTGCCCGGAAGGTGGCTGAGATTGCCAAGAAGGAGACTGGCGCCAATTTCATAGTTGTGAACCAGGCTGAAGGGGGAGGCGCTGTTGCCATTGATACTGTCCATCAGGATGACGAGGACGCTCTGAACCTGGGATTCTTCATTCCCTCCTTCTTTACCAGCTACATCACCGGCGCCGTTGACGTGAATCCGCTGGAGGATTTCAAGGTTGCCAACTATGTGAACCGTGAGAGCTGCGCCTACATCTGCGTGAAAGCTGATTCTAAATATGAGACCATGGAACAGCTGCTGGATGATGCGCGCAAGAACCCGGGAGCGATTGTATTCGGCACCAGCCTTGGTTCCAGATCACATTTCAGAGTGGAGGAGTTTGCCCAGGCAGCCGGCGTGCAGTTCAAGTATGTTGAGGCTGGAAAGACGGCTGAGGCCATCTCCGCAATCCTTGGCGGACATATCGAAGTGACCTCTCTCAGTGCTTCCTCCGCTGAAAGCTATGCTAAGAACGGCGATATCCGCATTCTGGCCTGTTCTGACGAACCAATTACCAGAAGTGAGATCAACCAGGACGCTCCTACTTATGCCCAGATGGGCTACACTGACCTTAAATGTCTGGACCCCGTGCTGATTGTTACCAGCAAGAATGTTCCCGACGAAGTGATTGTGAAAATCAATGAGGTGATGGTAAAGGTATTCTCCGACCCTGAACTGAAGGATTATATGCTGAAGGAAGGAACCATCATTGATCCTTTCGATCTTGCAAAGAGCCAGGAATGGTACAAGGATACTTACAATGTCTATGATTCCGTGGGCGAGACCCTTGGCGTCAAGGCAAGCCGCTAAAAAGTCTATCATTACAGGGGGGCCATATGAAACTCAATAAAGATCATTATCTCTCTTTATTTTACATCGCATTAGGTGTACTGATCTTGTTTTTTACATCCAGGATCACATCTCTGTTCACAGTAGCGACAAATGATTTAGGACCTAAATTTTTCCCATTTCTATGCGGGATCGGTATTATTCTTTGCGGAATTGGTAAATTTCTGACTTCTGCCAAGAGTAAAGCAAAAACATTTCTTCCTAATAAGAGAGACTATATCCGGCTGGCTGGATTATGGGTACTCCTGGTTGTTTATGTGCTTGCGGTAAAGTACCTGGGCTACATTTTTTCTTCACTGGTACTGATGTTCGTGATGACGACGCTTCTGGCCGATACGAAGAAACTGAAGGTCTGGCAGAGGATTCTGTTCGCGGTGCTGATGGTGGCTTTGACCTATGGACTTTTCTCCTACGTCATTAAAATTCCCCTTCCACAGGGGAAATGGATTAAAGCGCTGCTGAAGATGCTGGGCTGAGAGGGGGATTATCATGATTTTACAGGCGATATCTACATATTTTACTTTGCAGAATGTGTGCATGGCTCTGGGGGGAAATATCATTGGCCTTATATTCGGCGCAATCCCCGGCCTGACAGGCAGTATGGCGCTGGCTCTGTTTCTGCCCGTTTCCTTTATTATGCCGGGATACACGGGACTGATTTTCCTGGGCAGTATGTACATTGGCGGAACCTCCGGCGGCCTCTTTGGTTCGATCCTGACGGGGATACCGGGTACAACGGCATCCATTGCTACTGTCTATGACGGTTATCCCATGACCCAGAAAGGTGAGGCAACAAAGGCTCTCGGTATCGCGATCCTTTCGTCCGCTATCGGCTCCATCGGAGGCATTCTGGTCGCTATGTTCTTTTGTCCCATTATCTCGAAGGTGGCGCTTCTCATGGGGCCCTGGGAATACTTCAGCCTGTGTTTCTGTGCGATTGTACTTGTTGTGACGATATCCAAGGATGATATGTGGAACGGCCTGATCGCCGCGTTTCTGGGTGTCATCCTCTCATGTGTGGGCTTCTCCCCCATCGACGGTGGAAAACGGTTTAACTTCGGCATTCACCTGCTGCTGGGCGGAATCAATACGACCTGCCTGATGCTGGGCATATTTGCTCTGAGCACGGTCATCATAAACTATGCAAAGCATAAAAATGTGAACCCACCGGTAGAGCCATGCAATTTTAAGGGACTCGGGGTATCCTTGAAAGAGTTCATTGAAAAGAAGTTCCTTATCATCCGGTCATTTGTGGTCGGTGTCTGGATCGGCTTCCTGCCCGGCATGGGCCCCGGTCTTTCCAACCAGGTATCCTATGCCATGGCAAAGAGCGCATCCAAGGAACCGGAGACCTTCGGCCATGGCAATCCTGAGGGCGTATACGCATCGGAAGTTGCAAACAACGCATCCATCGGCGGTGCGATCATTCCCATGATTACCCTGGGTATCCCCGGTGATACACCTACAACGTTGATTCTGAGTGCGTTGATCGTGTTTGGCCTGGAGCCGGGCCCTCTGCTTATGCGGACCTCCTCAGACTATGTATATCTGTTTTTTATCACCCTGCTGCTGGGTGCAGTCCTTGCACTGATCTTCTCATTTTGCGGATTGAGAATATTTCCTAAGATCCTGTCGATTCCCTATCACTACCTGTTTACCGGAATCGTACTGTTCTGCTTCACCGGCGCGTATTCTC
>URUZ01000141.1 GCA_900551225.1 uncultured Clostridium sp. | reverse complement strand
GCTCTTATATAATAAAATTAATCAACACACAAAGAAAGGAACACTGACATGGCATTTTCACAGAACAACTTTTTCACAACCTCCGACGGCGCCCACATCTACTACGAGGACGTGGGGCAGGGGCTGCCCATCCTGATGGTGCCCGGCTTCCTCTGCACCACCAGATTTTTCCGCAGTAACGCTTTGGCGCTGTCCGATGAATTCCGGGTGGTCACCATGGACCCGAGAGGCCAGGGATGGTCATCCAAGACCTGTTCAGGCAACACCTTAAGCCGCCACGCCCAGGATATCCGGGAGCTGATCGACCACCTGGACTTAAACCACGTGGTCCTGCTTGGCTGGTCCCTGGCCGCCTCCACAGTGGTTACCTATGCCGCGGAGCAGGACCAGCACCGGCTGAACGGCCTGGTGATGATGGACGGCTCCCTGTTTCCATTCTCCGGCGAATCCTGGAACCATCACCGCGGCAGGGATTACAATCTTCAGAATTGGTTTGATACCTATATGCCGCTATTTTACAATCCTGATGAATTCTACGGTAAATTTATCGCCAGGATCTCCAGCCAGGACGGCATGAGCCAGGAGGACAGGCAGTGGATTACCGAAGAGTGTAAGAAGACTATGCCCTGGAGCGCGCTGGAGCTTCACTATGATTTCAGCCACACCGACAACGTAAAAAACCTTCAGAATATCACGGTTCCGGTATCCATATTCGGCGCTCAGTCAGAGGCATACGGACTGGATATGGCGGAACATTTCGCGGGGGAGGTGAAGGGCTACAGCGAGGTCAACTGCTTCTATGAAAGCGGGCACCTGATGTTTTTATATGAAGCCGGGAAATTCAACCAGTGCCTGGGACGTTTTGTCCGCAAGGCCGATGAACTGATGAGTGAGACAGATTACATAAGATGAGATAAGGAGGGGGATTTATGCTGCTTGCAATTACCGGATTTGTAATGATCGGACTTTTAATGTTTTTCCTTTTAAAGGGGAAGGCCATTCCCATGACACTGTTTGTTGTACTTCCCATTCTGGGAGCCGCTGTCAACGGCTATGGGCTGACGGATATTGCCGGGTTCATCAAGGACGGCGTCAGCACCACCTGGAGTATGGCGGCCCTGTTTGTCTTTGTGGTGACTTACTTCGGAATCATGACCGATGTGGGTATGTTTGATAAGCTTGTGCAGAAGCTGATCAAAATCGCGGACGGCCACGTGCTGGGCATCTTCCTGGTGGTTGTACTGATCGCCACACTGGGGCACCTGGACGGCAACAGCCCCACCACCTATCTGATCGCCATCCCCGCCCTGCTGCCCCTCTGCAGGAAGCTGAATATCCGCATCGCCGCCATCATGGCCGTATGCTGTTCTGTCATTACGGTGATGAACCTGGTGCCCTGGGGCGGCGTGCTGAACCGCCAGTCCGTCACCCTGGCCATGGATTCCGGGCTGTTGTGGAGAGCCTATCTGCCTATGCAGATCTTCGGCTGGTTCTGCTGCGTGGGCCTGGCCGTTGTCATGAGCCGTATCGAGGTAAAGCGGGGCGCCGGCAAGGTGGTGCTGGCCCAGGATGAGCGGACTGAAGATGCCGGGAGAGATGAAGCTGTTTTGGCTTTGCAGCGCCCCAGGCTCCTGTGGTATAATATTATCTTAACCGTGGCAGTATTTGTACTGCTGTTTAAGACCTCGCTGCCCAATTACTCCATCTTCATGATGGGCTGCGTGCTGGCCCTGGCGGTCAATTACCCCAATCCCAAGGATCAGGAAGCCCGGCTGGCTGCCCACGCCCCCAAGACCATCTCCCTGGTGGCCACGGTTCTCAGCGCGGGAGTCATGGTGGGCGTGCTCAACAACACCGGGATGATCGTTGCCATGGCTGAACTGATCATCAACATTCTGCCCGATTTTTTGTGCGCTCACCTGCATCTGGTGTTTGCTTTCTTCGGCAGCTTCATCGGCCTGGCAGTATCGCCGGACCCCCTGTATTACGGAATCCTGCCTGTGCTCATCGAGGTATGCGCTAAGTACGGAATCCCGGCCCAGAGCGTGGCTATCGCCTTTGGAATCGGGGCGGACAGCTGCTTTACACTGGCCCCGGTAATCGCCTCCACCTACCTTGGACTGGCGGTTTCCGGCCTGTCCTTAAAGGAACATATGCGTTTCAGTTTCTTCCCGCTGTGGATTGTGGGGCTTCTGATGATCGCATTCGGCTGCATTATGGGTTATATCGTCATCTGATACACTGCATTTAGCAAAGAAAGGACTGTGGAATGAATACCCGGGAACTGGAATACATACTGGCTATTGCAAAAGAAAAAACCATTTCAAAGGCAGCGGAAAGGCTGTATGTAACCCAGCCGGCCCTCAGTCTGTTCCTCACCCGTCTGGAGAACCAGCTGGGCACCCCGCTGTTCTCACGCACGGCCGCCGGCCTGATTCCCACCTACGCGGGGGAGCGCTATATTCTGATGTCCCAGAAAGTGTTAAAGGACTACAGGGATTTTGAGCAGGAGCTGTGCGGCATCAGCGCCCTCACCATGGGCCGGCTGAAGGTGGGCACTTCCGCCCACATCGGCTCCTATGTGCTGCCCCAGGTCATTCCCCTATTCAACAGGACATACCCCAACATCGAGGTATCCCTGTATGAGGGCAGCTCACAGGTGCTGGAACACATGGTCGGCGGCAGCGAGCTGGATGTGGCGCTGATGCATCTGCCGCTTAAGGACGTCCAGGCCAATTACACAGAGATCGCCAGGGAACGGTATGTTATGGCATTTGCCGGGAATCATCCGCTGGCCGCGAAGCTGTACCACAAAGAGAGCGGGAAATATCCCTACATCGATCCCAGGGAGGCGGCCGGGGAGAAATTCGTCCTCTCCTTCCCTTACCAGCGGGTCCGCCAGATATCCGACCGGATTCTGAAAAATGCAGGCATCACCCCGGATATCATACTGACCACCAGCAGCGTCCAGACCGCGCTGCGGTTCGCCGGAGTGGGCCTGGGCGTCACCTTTCTCCCTGAGAGCTATATCCAGCTGTTCCGCTGCACCCATGCCCCAGTCTTCTGCTACATGGAGGATCAGTTCGAGGCCTTTTGGACCTTCATCATCGCCTACCCCAGGGATACCGCCCTGTCCGGCCCCGCCCAGGCGTTTATCAGAATGACTGAGGAAACATATCAGCGATGAATCCTCCTCTGGGGGCACTTCATCGTATACAGCAAAACGCCCGGACTAGTACAGCAGCCCGGGCGTTGCTCTTCCTTCACTCTTACCCAAAATACTCCGGGGCAATCTTCACAAAATCATAGGCCTCGCTGACGCCGGTGTAGAGGTGTTCCTGGTTGCATTGGATCAGTTCCTCCAGCCGTTTTTCCTTCAGCAGCCGGAATATCTGCTCATGCTGCTCAATGCTCTCCTCGATATGGGTCAGGTTATACCGGTTCAGGAACATCCTCTGCCGGATATAATCAAACTGGTTGTTCATCACAATATCCCATATCTCCTCTTTGCCCACCACCGCGTACAGATCCCGGTGAAAACTGTCGTCGTAGCTCATAAACTCAAGGTTGCTGTGCATGGACTCATCATGAAGGGACCAGATCACCTTCTGCTTGGCCAGATTGATGGACAGCTTCTGAAAATCGATGTCCTTCAGCACGTCAATCATATCCCTGAAAATGCTCTTGTCCACAGAATTTCTGATATAGATGGTATTGTAGATCTTGTGCAGGTTGATCTTGGTGACAAAATTGCCGCTTTTGGGAACCGTGTACACCAGCCCGTCGCTCTCCAGCTTCTGAAGGGCAGCCCGCACAGGGGTCCTGGACACGCCGAACCGGTCCGCCAGTTCATTCTCACGCAGCCGCTGTCCGGGGTGCAGTTCCAACGATATAATATTCCGCCGGATACTCTCATATATATCACTATTTCCTTTTCTGTCTTCCGTATCGCCCATTCTGCACCTCCGCCTTTCTATCATAACTGCTTTACGGCTGATTTTCATATGATCCATATTGTTCCAAATCCGCCTATTATATCCATCATAACACAGAAAACCCGTCTTTTACATACAGATTCTCACAAAATCTGCCATCCATCCAAAAGCCCTTGCTATTCATGCCGGAATCCCCCCTCCGGTCATTCCCGGCCCGCGGCCGCCAGAAGGCTTCTGCATCTCCCCGCGATCTGTCCCGCAGACAGGCCGTATGCCTCGAACAGATCCTCCGGTTTACCCGATTTCCCAAACCGGTCCTGGATTCCAATCCGCGCAAATGCAGCGACCGGCTGACCGCACAGCACCTCGGCCACAGCGCTGCCCAGGCCGCCGATGACACTGTGTTCCTCCACAGTGACCAGTGCTCTGCATTTGGCCGCGTAATGCAGGATCACCTCCCGGTCAATGGGCTTCACGGTATGCATATCCACCACAGCAGTGCTGATGCCCTCCGACTCCAGCATGGCCGCACATTTTAAAGCCTCATGGACCTCCAGGCCGCAGGCTGTCAGGCACAGATCGCTGCCGTCCTTTAACACTACCGCCTGCCCCGGCACAAAGGGTGTGTCCCTATTGGTCACATTTTCGCACACCGGACGTCCGATCCTTATGTAAACCGGTCCGTTGATCTGAACGGCCGCCCTCACCGCCTTTTCCGTCTCCAGGGGATCGCAGGGCACCATCACCGTCATCCCCGGCAGGCCCCGCATCAGGCCTATGTCCTCAATGGCCTGGTGGCTTCCCCCGTCCTCCCCCACGGAGATTCCGGCGTGGGTAAAGGCCAGCTTCACATTGGCATTCACATAGGCCACGGAATTGCGGATCTGTTCAAAGGCCCGTCCGGCCCCGAACACCGCAAAGGTGCTGAAAAAGGGCACATACCCCATATTGGCAAACGCTGCCGCCGCGCAGACCGCATTGGCCTCCGCGATGCCCATATTATAAAAACGGTCCGGAAACGCCTGTGCGAACATGCAGGTCTGTGTGGCGTAGGACAGATCCGCGTCCAGCACCACAATCCGCTGATCCCGGGCGCCCAGACCGGCCAGGGCCTCCCCGTAAGCTTCTCTCAGTGATTTACTCATATGCCGCCTCCACCTCCTTAACCGCCTGTATATACTGCTCCTCTGTCATGGGCTTCCCGTGCCAGCCGGCATCATGTTCCATGAAGGAAACGCCCTTCCCCTTCACAGTGTCGCAGCAGATAAACTTGGGCTTCCCGCCGGACGGTTCAGCAAGAGCCTGGGCCAGGGCCTCTGTGTCATGGCCGTCCACCCGGAAGCAGTCAAACCCAAAGGCGGCAAACTTCCCGCAGATATCACCCAGCCCCATGATCCGGCCTGTTGGACCGTCCAGCTGCAGGCCGTTATTGTCCAGAAGGAAGGTCAGATTGTCCAGCCCATAGTGGGCTGCAGACATGGCGGATTCCCACACCAGCCCCTCCTGGCACTCCCCATCGCCCAGCAGGGCGTACACCTTCAGATCCATTCCCCCGTGCCTGGCCGCCAGGGCCAGACCCATGGCCAGGGACGCCCCCTGTCCCAGGGAGCCGGTGTTCATATCCACCCCAGGGGTCTTGGTGAAATCCGGGTGCCCCTGGAGATGGCTGCCGATCTGGCGCAGGCTCTTTAAATCCTCTTTGGGGAAATATCCCTGGTCCGCCAGCACCGCATAGAGTACCGGACAGGCATGTCCCTTGCTCAGCACGAACCGGTCCCGGCAGGGATTGTCCGGCTGCTGCGGACTGCGGCCCTTCATAGTCTTATAAAACAGCGTCATCAGTATTTCCACACAGGACAGCGAACCGCCGGGATGTCCGGACTGGCATCCGTAGAGCATGTCCAGCACATCTCTGCGCAGCTGTCCCGCCTTCTTTCGATCTTCCATTTTCCACCTCATCTACGCACCCAGGTACGCCTTTTTAATATCCGGAGAATCCAGCAGCTCCTCACTCTTCCCTGAGCTTACAATATGGCCCACCTCCATCACATAGGTGCGGTCCGATGACTTCATGGCCATAAATGCATTCTGCTCCACAATAATAATGGGGATTTTCAGCATTTCCTTAATTCTCTGGATGGTTTCAAACATCTCGTCCACAATCACAGGCGCCAGCCCCAGGGACGGCTCGTCGAACATAATCAGCTCCGGCGAGCTCATAAGCCCCCTGGCAATGGCCAGCATCTGCTGCTCACCGCCCGACAGAGATCCCGCCAGCTGGCTCTGCCGCTCCTTCAGACGCGGGTATATGGCAAACATCTCATCCAATTTTGTGCGCATCTGGGCCGCGCTGTAGGTCTTGGAGTAAGCCCCCATTTTCAGGTTGTCCAGAATGGACATCTGGGGGAATACCTCCCGCCCCTCAGGGATATAGATCAGCCCTTTTTTCACAATCCTGTTGGTGGGCAGGTTGCTGATGCGCTGGGAGCGGAACTCGATGGTTCCTCTGGCTGTCCGGTTTAACCCCATGATGGTCTTCATCAGCGTGGATTTCCCGGCGCCGTTGGACCCTATGATGGACACAGCCTCCCCCTGGTTTACCTCAAAATCAATGTGGTACAATGCCTGCACCTTGCCGTAATAAACATCAATTCCCTCAACTTTCAGCATACTTAAACCCCCGCTGCCTTCTTGTACTTGCCGCCAAGATACGCTGTGATTACATCGTCGTTGTTCTGGATCTCCCCCGGCGTGCCCTCTGCAATCTTCTTCCCGAAATTGATCACTGTAATATAATCCGAGATACTCATGACCACATCCATATTGTGCTCGATCAGGAACAGGTCGATGCCGTCGTCAAATACTTTTAGCAGCACGTCTATGAACTTCACCCGCTCGCTGGGATTCAGCCCCGCCGCCGGCTCGTCCAGGAACAGCAGCCTTGGGGAGGTCATAATGGAGCGGCCCAGCTCGGTCAGCTTCTGCTGGCCGTAGGGCAGATTCTTCACAATCTCGTCCTTCTGACCGTATAACCCCAGATATTCAATGACCTCCAGGGCCTTTTCCCCCGCCATCTGCTCCTCCGCTGCCGCTGCCCTGGGGTTCAGAATGAACTTCAGAAATCCTGTTTTCAGCTGGGCGTGCATACCCACCATCAGGTTCTCCTTCACTGTCATGGAGGTGAACAGCTTCAGATTCTGGAAGGTTCTCCCCACCCCGTTTAAAGCCACCTGGTGCATGGGAAGGCCGCTGACCAGGTCGCCGTTGTAGGAGACGGTTCCCGAGGTGATGGGTAGCGCTCCGGTGATCATATTGATGGTGGTGCTCTTGCCCGAACCGTTGGGGCCGATCAGGGAATGTATGGTCCGTTTCTTCATATTAAAGGAGAGATCACTCACCGCCGTCAGGCCCGAGAATTTCTTGGTGAGTCCCCTCACTTCCAGCACTGTATCCATGGCTTACCTCCCTTTCTCCGCATCTGGCTTCACGGGCTTTCTGCCTTTAAACAGGCTGATCAGGCCGTAGGGCCGGAACAAAATAATCAACAGAATGATGGCGCTGAACACAATCCAGTACCAGTTCCCCAGAAAACGCAGCTTCTCCGGCAGGATCGTACAGATCACCGCCCCCAGCACGCAGCCCGGCACTGATCCGATACCTCCCAGGATCATCATCACAACAAAGGTGGTGGAGTAGTCAAATGTATACACAGTCGGGGAAATGAAGCCCATGTGTAGTGCATACAGGGAACCTGCGATACACCCGTACACCGCCGCCAGCGTAAATGCCATGATCTTGGGCACCGCAATGTTTACACCGCAGGCCTGAACCGCCTCATAGTTATCCCGGATGGCCTTAAACAATCTACCGTATTTAGAATTGGCGATCCTGAAGGCCAGGATTGTGGCCAGAATCACAAAGCCCAGATAGATATAATACCGCGCCAGCGGACCCGCTCCATCAATGCCGGGCAGGCTCAGGTTGGGGATGCCGTGAACGCCGCGGATGCCATTGGTCCACTGGAAATTGCTCAAAAGCATGCGCACCACCTCCGAGAAGCCGATGGTGGTCAGCGCCAGGTACACGCCCTGGACCCGCAGGGACGGATATCCCAGCCCAAACCCAATGGCCAGACCCATGCCCGCTGAGGCAAAGAGGGTGATCCAGGGGGAACAGCCGGTTTTCACGGTCAGAAGAGCCGATGTGTAGGCGCCTATCGCCATGATCCCCGCTGTGCCCAGGTTCATCTGTCCCGTCAGCCCAGTGATAAAGTTCAGTCCCAGCACTGAGATAATGTTGATCAGTACAATGGTAAATACGCCTCTGTTGTAGTTATCCGTTACAATCAGCGGAGCCGCTGCCGCCGCCAGGAGGAGGGCCAGTAAAAATACAATTTTGTTTTTTCTGCTCATATCTGCCTCCTATGCCTTATGCCCCAGTATACCCTGGGGGCGGATCAGAAGAAATGTAATCATAATGACAAATGACACAATGTCCTTGTAGATACCGGGAATCACCAGCGTACTTAAGGATTCCAGGACCCCGATCAGGATTCCCCCAAGGATTCCGCCGGGCAGGTATCCAAACCCGCCGAACACCCCTGCGGCAAAGCCCTTGAGTCCGATCATGCCGGTCATGTCGCCCCTGATCTGGAACAGGGGAATGATCAGTATGCCGATCACCGCGCAGACCATGGTGGACACCCCCATGGTGACCGCTGCCAGCAGGTCCACGTCAATGCCCATGAGCTTGGCTGCGTTCCTGTTCTGGGACAGGCAGCGCATGGCCGTGCCCAGCTTGGTCTTGTTCAAAAACAGCTGAAGCGCCACCACCAGCACAATGGCTGTGATAATGATAGCCACATAGGTTCTGCTGATCACCAGGTCCCCGGCCCGGTAGACCCCCTGGAGCCAGTTGGCCAGGGGGATGGGGTTGTTACCCCAGATGATGCGCACGCTCTCTGTGATAATCCGCCCCAGCATGATGGTCCCCGTAACAGAGAACACCAGGGGCAGGTACTGCAGCGGCCGCACCAGCACATAGGACACTGCCATGCCCACCACAAATGCCGTAATTAAGGCCGCAATCACCGCCAGGCCGCTGTTAAACTTCATATTTACAATGAACTGCGCCCCGAAAATGTAGGCTCCCAGCAGAATAAACCGTTCATGGGAAAAGTTGAGAAGCCCCGATGCGTTCCATATGATCGTGTATTCAATGCTGACCAGGGCATAGATAAAGCCCATGGCCAGGCCCGCCAGTATCAGTTGAAGTATAATCTGCCCCATATTTCCTCCTCATGCCCTGCCACTCTGCACGTCTCTTAGAAACCTTCTTCCCTCACCTTGTCCACCAGCACCAGAACGCATTTCCCGTCCTCCTGCTTCTGGGCCTGTACGATGTCGCACTGGTGTACCAGGCAGCCATTCTCATCCGCTTTCAGTTTTCCGAAGGGCGCTTCAATATCCTGGATCTGGTACATTGCCTCCTTCACTGCTTCCCTGTCCGTGGTTCCGGCCTTCTCCACCGCGGCCTTGAACATGTAGAGTCCGCCGTAGTAGGCTGCATCCCGGTCGCCCACCGGCACCTTGCCGTAAGCTGCTTTGAACTTGTCCACAAAGCTCTTTACCTCCGGGTCAGGATCTTCCGCGGTAAAATCAGTGGCCGCATATTTTCCATCCGTAGACTCCGCGGGAAGTGAATCCAGCACATCCTGTCCGGCAAATGCTGCGTTCATGATCACCGGCTTGTCAAATCCCAGCTCCGTGGTCTGCCTTGCAAGGATGGGGCACACATTGGAGGACCATCCGATCAGCACATCCACATTTTCCTGCTTCATCTGCATGATCTGGGAGGTGAGATCCTGATCCGTGCCGTTGTGGTTGGCCTCCACATACTCCAGGCCGCCCTCCTGGCAGTATTTCACCATAATATCCCTTCCGCCCACGCCAAACTCGTCATTGATATAGAGGATACCGATCTTCTTTGCCCCCAGCTCCTTGGTGGCAAAATTCATGGCTGACTCCACCACCAGGCCGTCGTTGCAGCGCACCTTGAACATATATGGATTGTTCAGGTCTTTTAGCTTCACTGAGGTTCCACCTGTAAAATAGGGAATTCCTGCCCGTTCCACAATATCGGACACTGCCATGGCGTTGGTAGAGGTATGAGGGCCGAACACTGCGGCAATCTCATCATTAGCCACCATCTTGTTCATCATGTTGATGGATGTGGTCTGGTCGCTTCCGTCATCCTCAAACACCAGCTCCAGCTCCATGCCCAGGATTCCTCCTGCCCCGTTGATCTCCTTTGCCGCCATCTCCATGGCTTCCTTCTGGAATACGCCTCTGCCGCCGGTATCGCCTGTAGCGGACCAGAGGACCCCTACCTTGATGACTCCCCCCGCCTGGCCGGAAGCGGCCGCATTTCCTGCTGCCGCATCCCCTGCCGCCGCATCCCCTGCTGCTGCGTCCCCTGCCGCCGCATTTCCTGCTGCCGCGTTACCTGCTTTCCCTGGGTCTGCGCTCATTTCCCCTGCCGCGCCGCCTGCCTGGGTTCCTGCCGCCGGTGCCTGGGTTCCTCCTCCGCCGCACCCAAACAGCGCCAATGCCGCACATCCGATTGCCAGTGGTAAATACATTCTCTTCTTCATCTGTGTAACTCCTCTCCTTGGTGTTCTGCCTCTTTTTGCTCTCCCTTTATATCACATCTCAAGCATGCACTTCACCGTGCTCTCAGCATGGTGAATGGCATACTGGAATGCCTCCTGGGTCTGGTAAAACGGGAACATTTTGGGCCTTATGGGATTTAAGTCCACCTTGCCCGAAGCGATCAGATCCACTGCCAGCGCAAACACGTTTCTGTAGCGGAACTGGGTTTTCAGTGTAATCTCCTTACAGGAAATGTCAAAAAACTTGAAGGGCGTGGGCTTTGTGATGTTACCCACACACATGATGGTTTTCCCCCTCCCGGTTATGGCCGGGGCCAGCAGCGCCGTGGCGCTCTGCCCTGCTGTCTCAAAGGTGACATCCGCCATCCTGCCTCCGGTCAGCTCCCCGACCACGTCCGCCGCATCCTCTGAGGCAGAATTGATCACGCAGTCCGCCCCCAGCTCTCTTGCGGTCGCCAGGTGGCTGTCATAGATGTCCACCGCAATGATACGGCCCACATTCCTGGCCCTGCAGGCCAGCAGGGTCATCAGCCCAATGCAGCCCATGCCCAGAATCACCACCGTGTCGTTGACCTTCACGCCCGCCTGCTCCGCCGCATAAAGCCCAACGGCAAAGGGTTCGATCAGCGCCCCCTCCACAGTGGACACATTCTCCGGCAGTTTATAACAGCTGCTCTCCGGAAATGTGAGATACTCCTGCATGGACCCCTCCACCGGGTATGCCGCCATAAATTTCATATCAGGGCACAGGTTGTACTCCCCGGCCCGGCAGTATTCGCAGACGCCGCAGGGGACACCCGGCTCCACACATACCCTGTCTCCGGGCTTCAGATTCTTCACGCCGTCCCCTGTCTCCACCACTTCCCCAGCGAGCTCATGTCCCAGAATAAAAGGGAATTTGATGATCCGCTTGCCGGTTCCGCCCTCCACATAGTTGTGGACGTCCGATCCGCAGATGCCGCAGTGCTTCACCCGGATCAGCACTTCACTGCCCAACGGGACCGGACAGGCCTTCTCCCCCATCTCAATCTGTCCCTTGTCCACTAAATAAGCTGCTTTGTTTTTCATTTCCTCCTCCATCCGCATACCTTGTTAGTTGTAATACTTTTTGCAATTAACTTGTATACAT
>URUZ01000140.1 GCA_900551225.1 uncultured Clostridium sp. | reverse complement strand
GCGATTGACGACACCCATGTGGAGATCAAATTCAAGACCCCCTTCGCACCGGCTATGAACTATCTTGCAAGCGTGAAAGCCAACATCGTAAGCAAGAAGGCTGTGGAGGAGATGGGCGATGAGAAGTTCGCCCGCAACCCTGTTGGCACCGGCGCATTCGTATTCAAAGAGTGGGTAACCGGCGACCACATCACCTGTGAGAAGAATGACGCTTACTGGGGAGAGAAGCCTGCGTATAAGACAGCTACCATCCGCTTCATCTCCGAGGATGCGACCCGCTCTGTTGAGCTGGAAGCCGGCGGCGTTGACGGGATCGGCGACGTGTTCGGCGACAATGCCATCCGTCTGGCTGACACAGAGGGCTGCCACCTGATCGGAGGCCCCGGAATGCAGCTTACATATTTTGTAATGTACGACCAGTCCGAGAACTTCAAGGATGTGAGAGTGAGACAGGCTCTGGCAATGGGCGTTGACATGGCCCAGATCGTACAGGCCGCTTACAAGGGATCTGCCAAGGCAGCGGAGAGCAGCATGGCTGACAAGGTTATGTACTACCAGTCCCAGGGGCTCTATGAGTACAACCCTGAGAAGGCAAGAGAACTGCTGAAAGAGGCAGGCAAGGAAGACCTGAAGCTGACACTGGTGATTGTAGATATGCAGACCGCCATTGACGTGGCTCAGATGTGCCAGGCTATGTGGTCCCAGATCGGCGTGACTGTGGACATCGAGATCAACGACCAGCCCACTGTTACCGAGCGCATGAACAACAAGACTATTGACTTTACACTGGTACAGCTGACCGCGGCAACCGGAGATCCGGACCACGTATACGGCCAGTTCAACAGCGACAGCGGCTCTATCCAGGGCAGCAATGACGAGACATTTAACAGACTGCTTCAGGAAGGCCGCAGCGAGCTGGACAACACCAAGAGAGGCGAGATCTACGCAGAGCTTCAGAAATATATCCACGACAATGTGCTGATGATCCCTATCGCAGTACCCAACATGACATTCGGCGTGAGGGACTATGTGGACAACCTGTCCCATGATCCGGGCAACATGCCAGACGTTAAGACCGTAACCTTTAAGTAATATAAAGATGGCATTCGGAATGTTCAGAGCAATCTGAACATTCTGAATATACAGGACAACGTTTCAGGGTAAATGAACTATCAGACACACTCTAACGTGGTTCGGGAAAAAATATCTAACGATAAGGAGTCAGGGCATTGGGCAAATTTATTTTAAAACGGTTTTTAATGATGATTCCGGTGCTGATCGGCGTAATGTTTATCACGTTTTCGATCAACTATTTTACACCGGGAGATCCTGCGCAGGCCATATTAGGCGCTGAGGCGACTCCTGAGGCTGTGGAAGCTAAGAGAGAGGAACTGGGGTTAAATGATCCGTTCTTTGTACAGTTCGGCCGCTATACCTGGGGCGTTGTGACCCGGGGTGATCTTGGGACCTCTTACCAGACGTTCCAGCCGGTTCTGACGGAGATTACGGACAGATACCCGACCACGTTTCTGCTGGCCTTTGGAAGTATCATTCTGGCTACGGCCATCGGAATCCCATTGGGCGTCATATCTGCCACGCGGCAGTATTCGATTATGGACAATACAACAATGGTGGGTACGCTGATCGGCGTGTCCATGCCCCATTTCTGGCTGGGGCTTATGCTGATCCTGGTATTCTCGGTTAACCTGGGGATCTTCCCGGCGTCCGGCTTCTACGGGCCGGTCTACTGGGTTCTGCCGATTATCACTATGAGCGTACAGAACATAGCAACCTTTACACGTATGACCCGTTCCAGCATGCTGGAGGTAATCCGCCAGGACTACATCCGCACGGCCAGGGCCAAGGGCCTTTCCGAGAAAAACGTCATCACAAAGCATGCGCTGAAGAATGCGCTGATCCCGGTTATCACTACCATTGGCATGAGAATGGGCGCTGCCATGGGCGGCGCGGTTGTATGCGAGACCGTGTTCACGGTTCCAGGACTTGGGAAAATGCTGGTAGATGCCATCAAGGCCAGAAACTACCCGGTTATCCAGGGCGGAATCCTGTTCATCGCGTTGGCTTACAGCTTCCTCAATCTGTTTGTGGACATTATGTACGGTTATATTGACCCGCGTATCCGCTCTCAGTACGGCGGCAGGAAAAAAGATAAAAAGAAGGGAGGCGAAGCATAATGGCAGCTAAAGCAAAGAAACATTCCCAGTTCAAGGTTGTGTGGAAACGGCTTAAAAAGAATAAATTATCCATGGTTGGCCTTGTGATCGTCTGCCTCCTGGCATTCTGCGCGATATTTGCGGAATTTATCGCACCATATCCCTATGACCAGATGGATCTGTTAAACACCTTCCAGATGCCCAACAGCCAGCATTTGCTGGGCACCGACAACTTTGGCTATGACATCTTAAGCCGTCTGATCTACGGTTCCAGGGTATCGCTGATTGTGGGCTTCATTTCCGTGGGCATCGGCCTGCTGTTCGGAGGCCTGATGGGCTCCGTGTCGGCATTTTACGGCGGAAAGACGGACAATATCATCATGAGATGTATGGATATTATGATGTCCATTCCGGACCTTCTGCTGGCAATCTCCATCGCGGCTTCCATGGGACCCGGGCTTACCAATGCCATGATCGCAGTTGGTATCAGCTCCATTCCCAGCTATGCCAGAATCGTCCGCGCCTCCGTGCTCTCCACCAAGGAGCAGGAGTATATTGAGGCGGCCAGGGCCATTGGGGCAGGCGATAAACGCCTTATTTTAAAGCACATTATACCTAACTCATTTGCGCCGGTGCTGGTTCAGGCCACCCTGGGCGTTGCAAATGCGATTCTTGTAACCTCCGCGCTGAGCTTTATCGGACTGGGAATCCAGCCGCCCAAGGCAGAGTGGGGCGCAATGCTGGCTGCGGGACGTTCATACATCAGAGACTTCTGGCCAATCGTAACCTTCCCGGGTATCGCGATCATGATTACAATAATAGCATTGAACCTTTTGGGCGACGGTCTCCGCGATGCGTTGGACCCCAGATTAAAACAGTAAAACGGGAATGTGAGGTAATGGTTGTATGAGTATGCTTGAAATAAAAGATTTGACCATTCACTATATAACCGATGACGGTGTGGTGAAGGCAGTAAACAGCATAAATCTTGAGGTCGATAAGGGCGAGACCCTGGGCCTTGTGGGCGAGACCGGCGCGGGCAAGACCACCACGGCGCTGGGCATTTTAAATCTGGTACCCAACCCGCCGGGGAAGATTATCAGCGGAGAGATCCTCTTTAACGGGGAGGACCTTCTGAAGAAACCTCTGGCAGACCTGCGCAAAATCAGGGGCAATGAGATCGCCATGATTTTCCAGGACCCCATGACCGCGCTGAACCCTGTGCTCACCGTGGGAGAGCAGATCGCGGAGGTGATCCGCCTGCACGAGAAATGCAATCTTGTGGATGCGGAGCGCAAGGCCTGCGCCATGCTTGAGATGGTAGGCATTCCTGCAGAGCGTATGGGGGAATATCCCCATCAGTTCTCCGGCGGAATGAAGCAGAGGGTGGTGATCGCCATTGCCCTGGCCTGCAGCCCTGAGCTGCTGCTGGCCGACGAGCCCACCACAGCCCTGGACGTAACCATCCAGGCACAGGTGCTGACCATGATGGATGATCTGAAAAAGAAGCTGGGGACCGCCATGCTGCTGATCACCCATGACCTGGGCGTGGTGGCGGAGACCTGCGATAAAGTGGCCATTATGTATGCGGGGGAGATTGTGGAGTACGGCACGCTGACACATATCTTTGAACATACAAAACACCCCTATACCAAGGGATTGTTTGATTCTATCCCCAGCCTGGATGAGAAGGTGCACAGGTTAAAGCCCATTGACGGCCTGATGCCCGACCCTTCCAACCTGCCGGTTGGGTGCACCTTTGAAGAGCGCTGTCCCTACAGGACAAAGGCCTGCGGTAAGACCCATCCGCAGATGACTGAGGTGGAACCGGGACATTTGGTGAGGTGTCATTTATGCGGAAAAGAGGTGCATCAGAATGGCTAATGAGAATATCATTGAGGTTAAAAACCTGAAAAAGTATTTTAAAACAGGATATGGTATGCTTCACGCGGTTGATGATGTGTCCTTTAACATCAAAAAGGGCCAGACCCTGGGGGTGGTGGGAGAGTCCGGCTGCGGCAAATCCACCCTGGGCCGGGTGATGATCCATCTGCTGGACGCCACCTCGGGCCAGGTCATGTTTAACGGGCAGGATGTGACCAAGGCGCAGAAGAAGGCTCTGTTTGAGCTGAGAAAGGACATGCAGATCATTTTCCAGGACCCCTTCTCCTCCCTGGACCCGCGTATGACGGTTAGCGAGATTATTGCAGAACCATTTCACATTTACAAGACCTTAAAGAGCCGCGCGGAGATTGAGAAGAGGACTGAACAGCTGATGGATACGGTTGGACTGGCCAAGCGGCTGGCCCATTCCTATCCCCACGAGCTGGACGGCGGCCGCCGCCAGAGAATCGGCGTGGCCAGGGCATTGTCCCTGAACCCCAAGTTTATTGTCTGCGATGAGCCGGTTTCCGCTCTGGACGTGTCCATCCAGGCCCAGATTCTGAACCTGATGCAGGATCTCCAGGAACAGATGGGGCTGACCTATGTATTTATCACACACGATCTTTCGGTGGTGAAGCATATTTCCGATGAGATCATGGTCATGTACCTGGGCTGTGTGGTGGAGAAATGCCAGGCGGATGAGCTGTTCGCCAACCACCTGCATCCCTACACCAAGGGGCTGCTGTCCGCCATTCCCATTCCGAGAATCGGCGCCAACAAAAAGCGCATCCTGCTTCAGGGCGAGCTGTCCAGCCCCATTGACCCCAAGCCCTGCTGCCGTTTTGCGTCCCGCTGCCCCTACGCCAAAGAGGCCTGCTGGGAGAGGCAGCCTGAGCTGGAGGAGATCCGGCCGGGCCATTTCGTGGCCTGCCACTTTTCAAAGGAAATCAACGGTATCTAAAGAAAGCGCGGTGAGGTGAACAATGGATATAAAGGAAATGCTTCAGGAAATCAGCACATTTTTGGAGGAAAACAGCGCCGGGATTTACGCTGTTTCCGATGAGATCTACGAGTATGCGGAGCTGGCCAAGGAGGAGGTAAAGTCTGCCGCCGCCCTGAAAATGCTTCTGGAACGATACGGTTTTCAGGTGGAAACGCCTTACCCGGAGCTGCCCACCGCCTTCCGGGCGGTAAAGGGCGCTGGAAAGACCGTGATTGGCTTCCTGTGCGAATACGACGCGCTTCCGGGACTGCAGCAGGAGCAGGTGCCGTACCCCAAGGGAAATGGCTGCAGCGGCCATGGCTGCGGACACAATCTGCTGGGGGTGGGGAGCGCTGCTGCGGGCATCGCCCTTGCGGAGGCTGCCAAGCGCCATGGTCTGGATGTGACTGTGGTGGTCTACGGCACCCCGGCGGAGGAGCGCTACTCCGGCAAGGTCATTATGGCGGAGGCCGGTGCGTTCCGGGATCTGGACGTGTGCCTGGGCTGGCATCCCCTGGATCACAATGACTGCGGAATGACCAAGTTTAAGGCCATGACTTCGTTTGAGGTTATATTTCACGGTAAGAAGGCCCATGCCTGCAACTGCCCGGAGCTGGGCAGAAGCGCCCTGGATGCCTGCGAGCTGATGAACGTGGGCTGCAATTATCTTAGGGAGCACGTGAACAGGGACAGCTATATGCACTACTGCTATACAAACGGAGGCGAGGTGCCCAACATCGTGCCGGACAAGGCGTCCGTGTGGTATTACGCCCGGGCCTACCGCTATGATGATATGAAGAACCTGGTGGAGCGCATCCTGAAGGTGGCTGCCGGCGCGGCCATGATGACGGAGACGGAGATGGAATACAGGATTTCCAGCCAGAACCGGGACAACCTGCTGAACCTGACCCTCAGCAAGCTGGCCTATGAGTGTATGAACGAGGTGGGCAGCCCTGCCTTTACCGATGAGGATCTGGCATACAGCAGGGAGGTGGCCGCCCATGTGGAGCTGCCGGAGGCGGACGGTGAATTTGACAATGAGGTAAATGAACCCAGCGCTGAGAATTTCATCAAGGACAACGGCTCCAGCGATATATCGGAGGTCAGCTGGATCGTACCCACTGTGAATCTCTACATGACCTGCTACGGAAGAAAGACTCCCAACCACAGCTGGGCCATTTCAGCCCAGGCCAAAACCCATGCAGCCCACGCAGGTATGCTCCGCGCAGCCAAGGTGATGGCTTTGATGGGGGCGAAGCTGGCTGTGGATGAGAAGCTGCTGCATGCGGTGAAGGAAGAATTCAAAAATCCGCTTCCATTATAATCCGGGAAGGTATGAGTATGAAGTTAATCGAGATAGAGGACCTTTACCGGTTCCACTCCTTGGGAAATATCGTCTGGTCCCCGGATGGGGAGCGCGGAATGTTCCTGAAATGGAAGATCAGCAGGGAGGACAATGGATATGAGGCCGGGATCTGGCTGGTGGAGGACGGGGCCGTAAGGCAGCTGGGGGATGAGCCCTGCACCGGTCTGGTATGCTGGATTGACCCGGAGAATATACTGTTCTCCACCTCCATCACCTCAGGCATGCCCTGCCACATCGGCAGCCTGGCGGGGAAGCTGGCCGCAGTGCAGTTTAAGAAGGTCAATGTGCATACCGGCCAGTCCTGGGATGCCTTCCGGCTGGAGAAAAAGCCGGAGAAGATCAGGCCGGCGGCCGGAGGTGTATATGTGGTACAGACGGTCTGCGAGAATCAGCCTCTGGATGGGGACTGCCTGGTAATTGACGAGCTTCCCTACAAGTCCAATGGACGCGGATACACCAACAAGGCCAGAAGGCAGCTGGTGCTGGTCAGCCCGGACAGCGGTAAATGCCAGCTTCCGGTCACAAGCTCTCTGTTTGAAACCAGCCTCTGGGAGGTTTCGCCGGACGGAACACGGATTCTGTACACCGGTATTCTGCCTCAGGGGGTGGGACACAAGTATGACGGGCTGTACGTCTATGATATAACCACCGGAAGCACCAGGTGCCTGATTCAGGAGGGGAAGCTGCGGATCGATGGAATTGCCTTTGCGGAGGATCACATTGTGGTGGCGGCATCGGATCAGAGATGCTACGGCATGGATCAAAATCCGGTGATTTACCGGCTGGATGAGGATGGAAGCCTGAAGGAGGAAGCCTTCTGGGACGGCCCGGTCACCGGGTCCTCTGTAAATTCGGACACGCGTTACGGCGGGGGAGAGACTTTCCAGGCGGATGGGAATGCCCTGTACTTTGTCACCACCCACTGGGATCACAGTATGCTGTGCTGCGTCAGGGACGGCAATATATTCACATATGAGGAGCTGGGCTGCAGCCCGGAGTTTATCTCCGTTAAAAATGGGCGGGCGCTGATCATTGGGGTTCAGGGCCAGCAGCTTCAGGAGATTTACATTGCAGATTTAAAAGCAACAACCGGAGAGGGCCATGTGCGGCGCCTGACCCATTTTTCCCATGAGGCGTTAAGGGATCTGAGGGTTGGCGTGCCGCAGCCGCTGGCATTTTCAGAGCGGCAGGCAGAGCTGGAAGGCGGCCCCGGCCCCGACGGGCTTCAGGGCTGGGTGCTTCTGCCCGCAGACTTTGCCCCCGGCCGGAACTATCCGGCGATCCTGGAGATCCATGGGGGCCCCAAGACTGTGTACGGCCCGGTGTTCCACCACGAGATGCAGCTGCTTGCGGCGGCCGGTTACCTGGTGTTCTTCTGCAATCCCCGGGGCAGTGACGGGAGAGGGGATGAGTTCGCTGATATCCGGGGCGGTTATGGGGATTACAGGGAGCTGATGGCGTTTACCGACAGGGTGCTGGAGCAGTACCCCTGTATTGACCGCCACAGGATCGGTGTGACGGGCGGCAGCTACGGCGGATTCATGACCAACTGGATCATCGGCCACACGGACCGGTTTGCAGCTGCGGTATCCCAGCGCTCCATGGCCAACATGGTTACCATGAAAACAACCACTGACATCGGGCATTATTCCATTCTGGACCACCAGAGGGCGGATATCAGCAGGAACTTTGAGGACCTGTGGAAACAGTCGCCTATCCGGTATGCCTACCGGGCGGTTACCCCCACCCTGTTCATTCATTCCGATGAGGATCACCGCTGCTGGCAGGTGGAGGGGATGCAGATGTTTGCGGAGCTGAAGGTCCACGGCGTGGATACAAAGCTGTGCCTGTTCCGCAGGGAGAACCACGAACTGTCCAGAAAAGGCAGGCCGTCCAGCCGGATCAGAAGGCTTCGGGAGCTGCTGGAATGGATGGACCGCTATCTTAAAAAATAACAATGGATCAGAACGGCGTCGGACGGCGCCGGACTGAGAGAGGAAGATTATGAGAATTACATACAATGATTTATCTGCTGAGTTTCAGAAAGTTCTGGAGAGCAGAGGATTTTCTGAAAAACATGCACAGGCAGCGGCAACCGTATTTGCGCAGAACAGTCTGGATGGAGTGTACAGCCACGGCGTGAACCGTTTCCCGCGGGTCATTGAATACCTGGACAAGGGAGAGATCGACTGCCGCTCCATCGCAGAGTGCGAGATGAGCATGGGCGCCATCGAGCGCTGGAACGGCCACCGCGGTTTTGGCCCCTTAAATGCCAAGCTGGCTATGGACCGGGCCTGCGAGCTGGCGAAGGAGTTCGGCGTGGGCGTGGTGGCCCTGGGCAACAACAACCACTGGATGCGGGGCGGCAGCTATGGCTGGCAGGCCGCAGATGCAGGCTGCATCGGCATCTGCTGGTCCAACACCATGCCCAACATGCCGGCCTGGGGCGGCAAGGACCGTAAGATCGGCAACAACCCATTTATCATGTCCATTCCCAGAAGCAGCGGCAGACACGCGGTGATTGACTGCGCGGTATCCCAGTTCTCCTACGGCAAGATCGAGGAGACGCGCTTAAAGGGCGGGAAACTGCCGGTACCGGGCGGTTATGACACCCAGGGCAACCTGACCACCGACCCTGCGGAGATTGAAAAGACCTGGAGAGTGCTGCCCATGGGTTACTGGAAGGGCAGCGGAATCTCCATCGCCCTGGATCTGATCGCCACTGTGCTGACAAACGCCAACTCGGTGGCCAAGATCGGCACATTTGATGATGAAGTGGGGCTGTCCCAGGTGATGATTGCTATTGATCCCGCCAGATTCCAGTCCGCGGAGGTCACGGACCGCATCGTGGATGAGATCCTGGCTGATATCAAGTCCTCTGAGCCTGCGGCGGAAGGCGGGGAAGTCTACTATCCCGGCGAGCTGGAGCTGAAAACAAGGGAGGATAACAAGCAACACGGAATCCCTGTAATTGACGAGGTTTGGGAGAAGATCAGGGCTTTAGAGAAATAATAGGATGACAAATCCTGGAAGATTGTTTAAAATAAGGAAAAAGGCTTAGAGGTGTAAACCAGGATGAACATATACGATATTGCGGCAGAGGCCAAGACGTCGATCTCGACGGTGTCCAGAGTGCTGAACAAGAAAGAAAACGTAAATCCGGAGATTCGCAGACGGGTGGAGGAGGTGCTGAAGAAGTACGACTATAAGCCCAGCGCTATTGCCAGGGGCATGGTATCCAAGACCATGAAGAGCATCGCCATTCTCACCATCGATGTGAGGGTGACCCACTATGCCCGGATGATCTATGTCATAGAGCAGGAATTCAGCAACCGCGGCTACAATGTGACTGTGTGCAATACAGGCGGAGCCATAGCAGAGTGCGAGCGGTATTTTAAAATCCTGGCGGCGAAGCAGGTGGACGGCATTGTGCTGATCGGTTCCATATTCAACCAGCTGGCCAATTATCCGCAGATTGTATCCCTGATTAAGGAGATTCCGGTGGTGCTGGCCAACGGCTATGTGGACTACCCCAATTTCTACTCTGTCCTGGTGGATGACACCAAGGCTATCCGGAGAGTGGTGGACTACCTGTTCGACAGAGGGCACAAGGATCTGGTTTATGTCTTTGACATTGAGACGGACAGCGGACGCGCAAAGTGCCAGGGCTTTCTGGAAGGGATGAAGCTGAAGGATGTTCCAGATCCCCAGAGCCGTGTATTCACGGCCCAGTACGGGCTGGAGGGCGGGATGGACGTAGCGGACGAGATCATCAACTCCAAAATCCCCTTTACCGGTGTGGTGTGCGGCGAGGATATCACAGCGATCGGCATTATGAAGGAGCTGAAAAAGCGGGGCATCCGGGTGCCTGAGGATGTTGTGGTCACAGGCTGCAACAACTCGCCAGAATCCCGGATCTGCGAGCCGGAGCTGACCACCCTGGACAACAAGCCGGAGCTGCTGGGAGGTATGTGCGCCCAGCTGCTTCAGAATACAATTGAGAAAAAAGAGACTGCCACGGACGTGGCCATACAGCCGGAGCTGATTGTGCGGGAATCCGCTTAGGAACCGGTGTGCAGGAGGGGAAAATGCTGACAACGAGTTTAAAGCTGTCACTGAAATATGATTATCTGGAAGAACGGTTTAAAAAAGCATATGAGTTTTTGGAGAACACGGATTTAAAGGCCCTGCCTCTGGGCAGAGTGGACATTGACGGGGACAGGCTTTTTGCCAGTGTCCAGGAGTACACCACCATGGCCTGGGAGGACTGCAGATATGAGGCCCACAACCGGTATTTTGACATACAGTACGTGGTGGAGGGAAGAGAGCAGTTCGGCTATGTGAAGCGGGCCGGCCTGAAAGAGTCGGCGCCCTGTTCCGAAGCTGATGATCTGGTGTTCTTTGATGAGCCGGCGGAGAGCGGAAGCGTGCTGCTGGAGGCGGGAGACTGCGCCGTGGTTCCGCCGGAGGATGCCCACAAGCCCAGGTGCATCGCCGGGACGCCCTGCCATGTCAGAAAGATTGTAGTAAAAGTTATGGTATAAGGCCGGATGTGAAAAAACAGATTGGTAAAGTTACCGATTGACAGAGAATCAGTGATCTGTTATAGTTGATTACTGTACGAAACGAGAGGATGAAAGGCCTAAGACGTGCCTGCCCACCTCTCGTTTCTGTTTGTAAAGAAACGAAAACTGCGGTGCATATTGCGGCAATTTGTACGGCTTTGGCCGTACCGGGGGATGCACAACTTGGCCTGCTGCGCCTGAAGGACAACTAATTTGGCGGCGGCAGAGGAAGAAAGGATTATTAATATTTATGGAAACAGTTAAATTTGATGAATTACAGTTAGACGAGCGGATTTTAAAGGCAGTGACCGAGATGGGCTTTGAGGAAGCCTCCCCGATCCAGGCCCAGGCGATTCCCGTGGCTATGGAAGGCCGGGACATGATCGGCCAGGCTCAGACGGGAACCGGCAAGACGGCTGCCTTCGGAATCCCGCTGCTTGAGAAAGTAGATCCCAAGGTGAGGAAGCTTCAGGCGATTGTCCTGCTGCCCACCAGGGAACTGGCGATCCAGGTGGCCGAGGAGGTCCGCAAACTTGGAAAATTCATGCATGGCATAAAGGTACTGCCGATTTACGGCGGCCAGGATATTGTAAAACAGATCCGCTCCTTAAAGGACGGCACACAGATTGTCATCGGCACACCAGGCCGTGTGATGGACCATATGCGCCGCAAGACCGTTAAGCTGGACCATGTGCACACCGTTGTGCTGGACGAGGCTGATGAGATGCTGAACATGGGCTTCCTTGAGGATATGGAGACCATCTTAAGCCAGCTTCCT
>URUZ01000139.1 GCA_900551225.1 uncultured Clostridium sp. | reverse complement strand
AGAGAGTGGGGAAGCCGGCGGCTCTGAGACAGGCGGTTTAAAGGACAGCGGCTCTAAGGACAGCGGCTCCAAAGACAGCGGCTCTAACAGCGGAGGCTCCGAGGACAGCGGATCTGAGGCAGGTGGCTCCAACGACGGAGGCTTCGGGACAGGAGGTTCCAACGACGGAGGCACCGGTGCAGGAGGTTCCAACGGCGGAGGCACCGGTGCAGGAGGTTCCAAAGACGGAGGCACCGGTGCAGGAGGTTCCAAAGACGGAGGCACCGGTGCAGGAGGTTCCAACGGCGGAGGCTCCGGTGCAGGTGGCTCCAACGGCGGAGGCTCCGGGACAGGTGGTTCCGAGGGCAGCGGATCTGATACAGGCGGCGCCAAAGACAGCGGCTCCGAGGCAGACGGTTCCAACGGCGGAGACGCTGAAGCAGGCGACCAGGAACGTGATGAAAAGGATTAGAATGGGAGGAAACCAATGTGTGACCGGAAGCCGTATCAAGTCTACACCATATGGCTGCTTCTGGCCGTCATCCTGCCTTCGATCCCCCTTTTAAAGAGAGGGATGGGGACAAACGTATATATCCTTCCTCTTTATTGGGGGCTTATCCTGGCTGTAATCCTTTTGCTTATTCCCAGAATGCATGTGCCGGGGCGTTTATGTATTCAGGGAACAGTAATCGGATATGCGGCATCCGGCGCAGTTATTTTTCTTGCGCTCAGATTTGTGGCAGGGGCATTTTTAAAGCAGCTGACAGCATCGCCGTATGACACATCTGCCAGTGGCATTTTCTATAATGCAATTGCCGTTTTTCCTGCATTAGGGGCCAGGGAAATGATCCGGGCTTATGGTCTGGGGGCAGTGTGGCGAAACTCACGGTTCCGAATGATCATGACAGTGTTTATTACAATACTGATGACGCTGACAGAGCTTAATTTCTCCAGAATCATGGCGTTGAATGGAACAGAAGCCATATTTATCTACATGGCCAGGGACTGTATTCCTCTATTTACCCGTAACTGTCTGATGACTACGCTGGTTTTTTATGGCGGGGCTCCGGCAGGGATTGCGTATTGGGGGCTGATAGAGGCCTTCCAAAAATGCTTTCCGTTCCTGCCGGAGCTTCCTTGGCTTGCGGACAGTGCAATTGGTATTGTATTTCCGGTGTTATATACCCTGTTTACAAGAGACCGCTGTCAGATACTCAATGGTGATAAACCCGTTCAAAGTGACGGCGGAACAGTTGGATATCTGGCAGCTCTTTTTTTGGCGGTTACATTTTCCTGGTTTTGTGTGGGCGTTTTTAATATATATCCATCTGTGGTACTGACAGGGAGTATGGAGCCGGGGATATATCCCGGGGATGTTGTGCTGATACGGAAAGTTCTGGAGGAGAAGGATATTTATTCGCTGGCAGAGGGAGATGTAATTAACTTCAAACGGGAAGATATCACAGTTACACACAGGATTGCAGAAGTGATACGAGATGAAGCGGGGAATGTATCATATAGGACAAAAGGTGATAACAACCATTCTGCTGATGACATACTGGTTGCCCCCAATGATGTGAAGGGGAGAGTGGTAGGTGTTGTGCCTAAAGCAGGAACCCCGGTCCTGATCATAAAGAGTGATGACACTTTGCCGGAAGGAGTTATAGACGATGGACGCGAAGAAACGGAACAGTAGATTTAAAAAGATATGCAGCAGGAGAACCAGACTGGCCCTTTCTTTGGCAGGGCTGTTTTTGCTGGCCGGCGGCAGTGTAAAGTTTTTTATTTTCATGCAGCCCACGGAAGAAACCATTGAGAATATTAATTATTCTTATCAGATAACAGCGGATTCTGCATACAAGGTCCATATACTGCCCAACCAGCTGCTCACGGACGAATGGCTACCGGAAGGAATGATGTATGCTGAAAAACTGACCGATTACGTGGAAATCACCCTGAATGCGGAGCTTGTGGGGAGCGGGGATGCAGTAATCGGAGGTAATTACCAGATAACAACGGTAATTGATGGATATCAGTCAAGTGCTGACAATAAGAAAAAGATTTATAAACAGGCGTTTGAGTTAAAGCAGGGGGATATACCCCAGGTGGGAGCGAATCATGCCAGGGTACAGGAAACCATTGAGTTTAAACCGTTGGACTACAGGCAGCATGTGGATCAAGCGGAACAGATACTGGGAAGCAGCACGTCAAAAGATATCTATCTGCTGTTTGAGGGTACATTTCATATAGATACAGGGACTGTGGAGGAGGAAAAAGGATTTTCT
Source organism: uncultured Clostridium sp. (assembly GCA_900551225.1). Lineage (GTDB taxonomy): Bacteria > Bacillota > Clostridia > Lachnospirales > Lachnospiraceae > Enterocloster. The sequence goes on along the minus strand of URUZ01000139.1, from coordinate 9,510 downwards.
TATAAACTGCCCATCCCACTGGGAGTGAATTCCGCATTTTATGAAATCCCAAAGCCCAATCCAGCCACAGAGGAAGGGAAGATGACTGAGTTGGTAAGTGTCCTGAGGCAACCGGACCAAAAGCTGCAGATTCTGGCAGCAGGAGTGGCTGGCATTGGATTGATGATGGAACTCGTTGTCATATTGGGAACGAGACTGCCCGGAGAAGAAGAACAGTGGTACATAGACATGATGAAAATCATGAGGAAATATGGAAGCCGGATGGTCAGGCTGGAAACCCTTCCAGAATTGGATCAGAAGGAACGTATGCATCTGAGGGATATGGACAGCATGATTATATTGTCAGAAGAACTGCGGCAGCCGTTATTGTATAGCCTTGATCATGGAAATATGCCGGCAGACGGTCTTTTTTATATTCCTGATGGTGAAAGGATATATGTGTTCCAACGTTTAAAGCCGTCTGCTACTTTGGTGGCAGTTGAAGGTGATGAAGGTAGTAACATACTATGATTTTGGTGGTAATTCATGGGGTGTATTTAGAGCAGCCATAATCATACCCTGGTGTGATTTGCATTTTCGGATAAAGGCTTATACTGTAGTTGTAACAGAGATGAATGTATAAGCAAAGAAAAGGAGGCTGCTCAATGAGAAAAGCTGGAAGAAAATCGATGATAGGTGGTATCATGGCATTATCACTCATTCTGACAGGAACAGGATATGCATACTGGACAGATACCCTGAATGTAACAACCAAAGCAACCACAGGAGATTTTGCTGTAACATTTGTGGATCTGGGGTTGTATGCACAGTATGGCAATGAAACAATGGCCGATGGCTGGAGCATCGTGGATGGTATTGGCGAAAGCGGCTATGTAAATGATGATTTCTTTATGAGAGGGATTGCGGATTACAATTCCATTGCAAAGGAAAACAGCATTAATGATTATTACGAGAGGGCAAAAGGATACAATAATGTTGACTTTAACGCAGCCCTGGTTGACGCGGACTATATCAAGAAGGATGTCGGCGACTATACAACACTCAATGCATTGGGAAGTGATAAGATTGAACTGATTGTTAATAATATGTATCCAGGCTATGCACAGGCCTTCCGCACAGATGTATTAAATGTCGGCGAGATAGCTGCGAAGCTGAGCAACCTGACATTTGATGTAAGGGCTTTGGAAGAAATGGGTAATCCGGATGCAGCGTATCATATGCTGGGAATTGCGGTTTTGATTAACCAGGAACAGTACAAACCGGATGACGGCATTGATGGAGCGAAGGTATTTAAACTCTGTGACACCCTGGGCAGCGGAGATAATTTCTTTACTGTAGGCGGAGTTGATTTCCTGAGATTGTCGGCGCTTAACGATGCAGATGTAAAAGCGGCGATTACAAATGCAGAGATTCTCTGCAGCCCTGCAACCGATAACAGGATGGACCTTTACCTGGCAGTTGCCATGGACCCAGACGCTGATGGCGTTTACACCACCGGCACTTCTGAGAATCTTGCGGCGAACGATGACGCGGCCAGCCAGAACAAGGGAGTTAAGATTTCCATCGATTTCCTTTGGGATCAGTTTAATGTAGGTAAGGATACAGGAAATCCGAATATCCTTGTTGATCAGAATGTTTCCCGCTGATAAGAGGATACAGGTACATTGCATTTTCACACACATCTCTTAAATACACAAGGGCAGTATAACTCATGAGGGTTATACTGCCCTTAAATGTTGCCTTGCTTATGGCCTCAGGCCGGGATTTCACCTGCGTATTCCGTTGACAGATCTTCCTCCAGTCCGTATAATTGGTACTATTGGCGGAATTTTCCACGGTGAAGAGGAAAAGCGTCCGTTTATTCTATTATGCAAGAAGAGAGGAAGTAAGTAATGAAAATCCGGGATATTTTGGCGTCGGGAAAGCCAACGCTTTCATTTGAAGTATTTCCGCCCAAGACAGAGGATGCCTACGGGTCCGTGGAGAAGGCGGCTTCTGAGATAGCGAAACTGAAACCGTCGTTTATGAGTGTTACATACGGAGCAGGGGGCGGCACCAGCCGCTATACGGTGGATATTGCCAACACCATCCAGAACCAGTATGGGGTGACACCGCTGGCCCATCTGACCTGTGTGTCCTCCACCAGGGAGAAGGTGGAGCAGGTGCTGACCCAGCTGAAGGCCAGAGGAATTGAGAATGTGCTGGCCCTGCGGGGAGACATCCCGGCGGACCAGGAGACGCCCAAGGAGTACCGCTACGCCTCAGAGCTGATCAGGGAGATCAAGCAGCGCGGGGATTTCTGCATCGGAGCGGCCTGTTATCCGGAAGGCCATGTGGAGTCAGTGAACAAGTCGGTGGATATGGACTATCTGAAGGAGAAGGTGGAGGCGGGCTGTGATTTTGTCACCAGCCAGATGTTCTTCGACAACAATATCCTCTACAGCTATCTGTACCGCATCCGGGAGAAGGGGATCACTGTCCCCGTGATCGCGGGTATCATGCCGGTGACCAATGCTAAGCAGATCCGCAGGATCACCCAGATGTCAGGAACCTACCTTCCGGCTCGTTTCATGGCCGTTGTGGACCGGTTTGGGGACAATCCGGCGGCTATGAAGCAGGCGGGGATCGCCTATGCTACGGAGCAGATTATCGACCTGATCGCCAACGGAGTCAATGGAATCCATGTGTATTCCATGAATAAGCCGGATGTGGCGGCCAAAATCCAGGAGAATTTATCGGAAATATTATAGACGGCGAGGTGAACGGCAGTGGATGTATCCGCAGTGGATATAAAGGAAGTGCTCCGGTATATGGGATGCAGAGGGGCGGCGGACAGACGGGTGGAACAGCTGGCCGGGGAGTGCCTGGCAGAACTGGGAGCAGCCTGTGAACCCAGGCATCTGACCCGGAACTTCCCCCTTAAGCTGGAGCCGGAGAGCTGGATCGACGGAGGCTGTTTCCGGGCACAGAGCCGGAATCTTGCCAGGAATCTGAGGGACTGTGAGGAGATTGTGGTGTTTGCGGCCACCCTGGGCACTGGGGCGGATCATCTGATCCGCAGGTACAGCCGCCTGGAGATGAGCAGGGCAGTGGCCATGCAGGCTGCCTCCGCCGCCATGGTTGAGGCCTACTGCGACCAGGTCTGCGGGGAGCTGAAACAGGAGTTTGAGAGCAGGGGACGGTATCTGCGTCCCCGGTTCAGCCCCGGCTACGGGGATTTTCCCCTGGCCTGCCAGCCGGATCTGTTAAATGCCCTGGAGGCGGGTAAACGCATTGGAATTAAGCTGACGGACAGCCTGCTGATGATGCCGTCCAAATCCGTCACTGCTGTGATGGGGATCAGCGGTAAGCCGTACCGCTGTGATGTTAGAGGCTGCGAAGTCTGCGGCAAGACCGACTGCGCCTACAGGAGATAGAGGGGCTGCGGATGGCGCAGCCATGCGGCAGTCTGCCGGAACCGGTATAAGCGGGGCCATGCGGCCTTCTGCCGGAGCTAACACAACCGTAAGAAAAAGAAAAATGCAAGGAGGAGAATCACAATGATCAGATTTAACTGCGATTACAGCGAGGGCGCCCACGAGCGCATTTTAAAACGTCTCACAGAGACCAATATGGAACAGACTCCCGGCTATGGGGAGGACCACTACTGCCAGAAGGCGGCTGATGTGATCCGGGGGCTGACCGGAGCGCCGGATGCAGCGGTGCATTTCCTGGTGGGAGGCACCCAGGCCAACCTGACAGTGATCTCCGCGGCCCTGCGCCCCCATCAGGGCGTGGTGGCAGCCCATACTGCCCATGTGAATGTCCATGAGACCGGCTCCATTGAGGCAGTGGGCCACAAGGTGCTGGCCCTGCCCTCGGACGACGGGAAGATAAACGCCGGGCAGGTGAAGGCCCTGTATGAGAGCCACATAAGCGACGAGAGCTTTGAACACACGGTACAGCCGGGCATGGTCTACATCTCCCATCCCACGGAGCTGGGCACCATCTACACCAAGAGCGAGCTGGAAGCGCTGTACCAGGTGTGCAGGGACTGCGGCATGTATCTGTTTGTGGACGGCGCAAGGCTGGCCTATGGTCTGGAAGCCCAGGGAAATGACGTGACGTTAAAGGATCTGGCTGCCAACAGCGACGTGTTCTACATCGGGGGAACCAAGGTGGGCCTGCTGTTCGGCGAGGCGGTGGTGATCACCAACGAGGCGCTGAAGAAGGATTTCCGCTATCTGATCAAGCAGAAGGGCGGTATGCTGGCCAAGGGACGTCTGCTGGGCGTCCAGTTTGAGGAGCTGATGAAGGACGGCCTGTACAATGAGATGGGCAGCCACGCGGACCGCCTGGCCGATGAGCTGAGAAGCGCATTCGCGGATAAGGGCTATCCTTTTTATGTGACCAACACCACCAACCAGATTTTTCCAGTGCTGCCGGATGCGGTTTTAGAGTCCTGGAAGGATAAATACACCTGCACCTACCAGTGCCGCGTGGATGATACCCACAGCGCCGTCCGGTTCTGTACCAGCTGGGCCACCAGAGCGGAGGATGTGAAGGCGCTGGCAGAAGACATACGCAACAGCTGAAGAGGAAAACTACATGAATATATTACAGGAAATGAGACAGCGCCGCCTGTTTTTTGACGGAGGAACCGGAAGCCTGCTTCAGGCCCAGGGACTGAAGGCGGGAGAAATGACGGAGGTTTGGAATATCACCCACCCGGAGATCTGCGTAAAGCTGCACAGGGATTATCTGGAAGCAGGGGCGGATATTATCAAGACCAACACCTTTGGAGCCAATGGGCTGAAGTACAGGGGGACAGGCGCAGAAGAGGCAGGCGTCCGCCCTGCCGGCAGCTACAGTGTGGAGGAGATTGTTGCCGCTGCCATGAAGAATGCCAGGCAGGCGGTCCGTCAGGCCGGCCACGGCTATATTGCCCTGGATTTAGGGCCAACGGGCAAACTGCTTAAGCCCCTAGGGGATCTGGATTTTGAGGACGCCGTGGGGCTGTACCGGGACGTGGTGGAGACCGGCCGCAGGGAGGGCGCCGACCTGGTGCTGATTGAGACCATGAGCGACAGCTATGAACTGAAGGCTGCTGTGCTGGCTGCCAAGGAGGCAGGGGAGGGACTTCCTGTATTTGCCACTGTGGCATTTGACGAAAAGGGAAAACTGCTGACAGGCGGGAACACAGAATCCACGGCAGCACTGCTGGAGGGGCTGCGGGTGGATGCCCTGGGCCTCAACTGCGGCCTTGGCCCTGTGCAGATGAAGGAGATTCTGAAGGACCTGCTGAAGGTGACCTCCCTCCCTGTGATAGTGAATCCCAACGCGGGCCTGCCTCGCAGTGAAAAAGGCGTGACAGTCTATGACATTGACGCAGACCGGTTTGCGGAGGTGATGGAGGAGATTGCGGCCATGGGCGCCTGCATCCTGGGCGGCTGCTGCGGAACCACGCCGGAACACATTGAAAAGCTGTCTAAACGGTGTAAAAATGTGCCTCTGGCCTGGCCCCAGGTCAGGAAACGGACGGTGATCTCCTCCTACTCCCAGGCAGTGGAGATCGGGGAAAAGACGGTTATCATCGGAGAGCGCATCAACCCCACCGGAAAATCCAAGTTCAAGCAGGCCCTGCGGGACCGCAACCTGGAGTATATTCTGAAGGAGGGCGTAACCCAGCAGGACAACGGCGCCCAGGTACTGGACGTGAACGTGGGTCTGCCGGAGATCGACGAGCCGGCCATGATGGAGGAGGTGGTGAAGGAGCTTCAGGCCATCATAGACCTGCCTCTTCAGATCGACACCTCCAACACAGCGGCCATGGAGCGGGCGCTGCGCATCTACAATGGTAAAGCGCTGATCAACTCAGTCAACGGCAAACAGGAAGTCATGGATGTGATCTTCCCGTTGGTGGCCAAATACGGCGGCGTTGTGGTCGCCCTGTGCCTGGACGAGTCGGGAATTCCGGACACAGCGGAGGGCAGAATCCAGGTGGCGAGGAAGATTCTGGACACGGCGGCCTCCTACGGGATTGGGAAGGAGGACGTGATCTTAGACGGACTCTGTATGACGGTCAGCTCCGACAGCAGGGGCGCTCTGACCACCCTGGAGACGCTGAGGCGCATCCGGGACGATCTGGGCTGCAGGTCTGTGCTGGGCGTGTCCAACATATCCTTTGGCCTGCCCCAGAGGGAGATCATCAACGGCGCGTTCTTCACCATGGCTATGGAGAACGGCCTGAATGCGGCCATCATTAACCCCAACTCAGAGGCCATGATGAGGGCTTACTACAGCTTTAACGCGCTGATGGACAGGGACCCCCAGTGCGGCAGGTATATTGAGGTCTACAGCGGCCAGACCGCGGGGCTGGGCCAGACATTGGGCCGGGCGGGCGGAGCAGGCACGGGCACAAGCGGCATTGCGGGCGGTAATGGTGCGGCAGTCGGGACAGGCAGCCAGGCCGCAGCAGAGAATGCTTCCGGCGCACTGGGCGCAGCCATCCGCCGCGGCCTCAAAGAGGTGGCCCATGAGACGGTAGCTGAGCTTTTAAAGACCAGGGAGCCGCTGGAGATCATCAACAGCGAGATGATCCCGGCTTTGGATCAGGTGGGCAAGGGCTTTGAGGCTGGAACCGTGTTCCTGCCACAGCTTCTGATGAGCGCTGAGGCGGCGAAAGCGGCCTTTGAGGTGATCAAGGACAAAATGGCCCTCTCCGGACAGGTTCAGGAGAAGAAAGGGACCATTGTGCTGGCCACGGTAAAGGGAGATATCCACGATATCGGCAAGAACATTGTGAAGGTGCTGCTGGAGAACTACAGCTATGATGTAGTAGATCTGGGGAGGGACGTGCCGCCCCAGGACGTGGTGACTGCCGCGCTGGAGCATAAAGCGCCCCTGGTAGGGCTCAGCGCGCTGATGACCACTACAGTGCCCAGCATGGAGGAGACAATCCGCAGGCTGCATGAGGAAGCCCCTGACGTGAAGGTGATGGTGGGCGGCGCAGTGCTGACGCCTGACTATGCCAGAACCATCGGCGCGGATGCCTACTGCAGGGATGCCATGGCATCGGTAAACTACGCAGAGGAAGTGTTTGGGAAATAATATAATGAGATATAAAAATCCGGGAATCCCTGTGCAGGGGTCCCGGATTTTTGGTTGGTTCATGACCTATTCTCCCCCTATGGGCAGCGAACGGGTGGTGGGTGAAAACCGGCAAATGTCTGTGGAAGCCGGTCGTATGCCGCATTGCAGCTTTGCCCCGGTGGACTCGTAGTACGCAGTGTCCGGCCTGTGCGGTTTCCAGCTCCACGGTTCAGCCCAGTTTTTGTGCGTTGTAGCGGCGCATGGCGGGCGGGCCGGCCAGATAGCTGCGGATCTCTCCGATGAAGGCTTTTAGATGGCTGGTCTGCATGTGAGCAGCTTCTGCCTCAGGCGTTTCCCATTCTTCAAAGGTGACATAGACGTTGGAATTGGTGATGTCCGAAAGAATGGTGTAGGAGAGATTGCCCGTTTCCTGGCGGGTGGCTTCGGCGCAGGCTTTTGCTGCGGTGATGAAATCCGCCCATTTCTCCGGCTGCACCGGCATAACGGCAGATACGATTAGCATAGGTGTGACCTCCTTCCTTACTGCCGGAATAATTTTTCATAGAAGCTGCGGCAGGCCTCCGGCGTCACCGGAACGCCGGAGAGAAGAATCAGCGGTTTCTCTTCCAGCGTTGCTGTGACAATCCCATCCAGCCCAGCTGGGTCGATATTCAGCGTTTTCAGGGTGGGGATACCGATGGAGGCTGCGAAGCCTGCCAGCCATTGGGGCAGCTTTGCCGCATCGTCAACTCCCACGGCCCCGGCGATTGCCGCCACCTGGTCCGGTGCGGCGGAGGCGCAGTTTTCAACGGCAAAGGGAAGTGCCAGCGCACAGGCGATGCCGTGGGGAATGTGCCACTTCGCGCCCATTGCGTGGGCAAAGGCGTGACCGACATGGGCGGCAGTGTTGCCGAAGGCCATGCCTGCCATGGTGGAGGCGGCCATCATCCCTGCGCGGGCTTCCTCATCATCGCCGTGCGCCACACATTGGGGCAGGTGTTTTGCAATCATCCCCACTGCTGAGAGGGCGATGCCGTCGGTCATAGGGTTGTGCATAATGCAGGTCATGCTCTCAATGGCATGGGAGAGGGCATCCATACCGGTGGCGGCGGTGAGACTGCCGGGCAGACCGAGGGTGAGAAGCGGATCGAGTACCGCACAAACGGGAATCAGTTTTGCGTCTACCAGCGTAACCTTGCGTCCGAGGGCCGGATCACTGACCACTGCGGCAGGAGTAACCTCACTGCCGGTGCCGGAGGTGGTGGGGATGGCAAAGAGCGGCAACGGGGAATTTACAAATAAGTTCTGCCCGTAGAAGGTCTGCAGGGGGGCATGGTTGGCAGCCAGTGCGGCAGCCAGCTTTGCAGTGTCAATGGCGCTGCCGCCGCCGATGGCCACAATGCCTCCGGCGCCGCAGTCTCTTGCAGCCTGCCCTGCCTGTTCCACAAGATCCACCGCAGGATCGGGCATCACATGGTCAAATTCCGATACAGACAGCCCTGCTTCCCGCATGGCTGTGAGAATGGGGTCAACAATGCCCGCCGATTTGACGCCTTTGTCGTAAATGCAGAGAATTTTTTTGCAGCCTGCCGCCAGGGCAAGGTCGCCGACATTTTTTGATGCACCGGAGGCGCAGATGATTTTTGGTACAGCGAACTGAAATTTCATATTTTTTCCTTTCAAAATGTGTGGTTTTTTATATTGTGGCTGTCCGGATAACTACAGCAGCGGCTGCTGTCTATTCAAAGGAATGTTCCGTGCGGTTAATCAGGTCGTTTTGCAGATTTTCACCCAGCTGAACGAAGAATGCGCTGGTTCCTGAGACACGCACCAGCAGGTCGGAGTATTTTTCCGGAGTTTTCTGTGCGTCGCGCAGGGTATGAGGGTCGGTGATCATAACCTGTATGTGCATAGGCTTTTTCTCCATATAAGAATCAATAAAGTTGATGAAATTCTCCCGTCCGGCGTCACCGGAAACTGTTTCCGCTGAAAACTTCATATTGACGAGAGTGCCATTGGTCGCCCGTGCGTGGTCCAGCTTGCCTAAGGAGTTTGCAAGTGCAGTCGGGCCGCAGTAGTCGTGGGAGCCGCCGAGGGTATGTACCGGACCGAGATTGTCTGAAAGGGGTTCCATAGCTTTACGTCCGTCCGGTGTTGCGCCCAGCACCATGCCGAACAGGACGTTGGAGGTAACGGTGTAGACACCTGGGTCATATTTGCCGCCCCGGGCGTTGCTGCGGCCCTCAATTTCAGCGCAGTATGAGTTGAAGAGGAACTGCGCAATCTCATCGGCGTAGTCGTCATCGTTTCCGTAGTGGTGAACCTTCTGGCTGTTGACCAGCGCATAGAGCGTCTCGTAGCCGTTCCAGTTATTTTTGATGGCATTTAAGAATTCTTCACCGGTTGCCTTCTTCTCGTCAAACACGATCTGCTTGAGGG
>URUZ01000138.1 GCA_900551225.1 uncultured Clostridium sp. | reverse complement strand
GTGCTCATTACATACCCGGATCAGTTTACCCGTGGAAATGAGAAAAAATTGCGGGTATTTTCCGAATTTGCAGATCACTGTCTGAAGGGAGTCTTTGATGTGATCCATTTTCTGCCCTTTTATCCCTATTCCTCTGATGACGGTTTTTCCGTTATTGATTATAAGCAGGTGGACAGCAGCCTGGGAGACTGGGAGGATATTGAGCGGCTGGGGAGGGAATACCGGCTGATGTATGACCTGGTTTTAAACCATGTCTCTGCAGAGAGCCGGTGGTTTCAGGAATATCTAAATGGGAACCCGAAGTATGAAAATTTTTTCATACAGGTAGAGCCGGAGGCAGATCTGTCGGCAGTGACGCGGCCCAGGACCAGCCCTCTGCGGACCGCATTTGCCACTGCAGGCGGAAAGAGGGAGTTATGGACCACATTCAGTGCGGATCAGATAGATTTAAACTATCAAAATCCTGCAGTCTTGTGCCGGATGCTGGATATATTCCTGGAGTATCTGGAGCGTGGCGCAGGGTGGATCCGCCTGGACGCGGTAGGATTTATGTGGAAGGAGATTGGAACTGCCTGCATTCACCTGCCCCAGACCCACGAGATCATCAAGCTGCTGCGCTGCGTGATGGATCAGGTACTGGAGAATGGAAAGCTGGTAACAGAGACAAATGTTCCTCACAAGGACAATATATCTTATTTTGGAAACGGCTTTGACGAGAGCCATCTGGTGTACCAGTTCCCCTTACCGCCGCTGGTGCTGTATAGTTTCTTCCGGAAGAATGCCGCAGCAATAACCGACTGGGCCGCCTCCCTGGAACTGCCTTCCGGTGACACAGGATTTCTCAATTTTCTGGCCTCCCATGACGGGGTTGGCCTCAATCCGCTGCGGAGCATAGTGGAGGAGGACGAGATCGGCCGGATGGTACGACATTACCAGGAGACGGCTGGCGCACTTGTATCTTATAAGGAGAATCCGGACGGAAGCAGGTCAGCCTATGAACTCAATGTAGCATATCTGTCAGCAATGGTCTCGGACCAGGGAGATGAGATGGGGATCCGGAAGTTTTTGACAGCTCACGCAGTGCTGTTGGGAATGCAGGGGGTTCCGGCCATCTATATTCAATCCTATATCGGCTCGGAGAATGACCTGGAGGGCGTAAAGAAAACCGGGATCAACCGGTCCATCAACCGGGAAAAATTTGATTTGGACCGTCTGATGGAGGAACTTAAGGTACAGGACTCCCGCAGGCAGGTCATCATGAAGGAACTGCGGGAAATGATTAAGACAAGGAAGGCCTGGGATGCCTTTGATCCGGCGGCCTCCCAGGAGGTGTTGCATCTGGATTCCCGTATGCTGGCATTTATCCGCAGCGGGAATACCTCCAGGATAGTATGCATGTATAATTTCTCAGACCAGCATTTAATGACGGACTGTCCGGGAGAGGCAGGCTGCCGGGATCTGCTTACCGGCGAGATCCTGGGAGCCAGGGCAGCTCTGGAACCCTATGGGTTCAGATGGGTATCTATTTAATCAATTACACATAAAGAGAGGAAGGTACATTATGAAACTAATGAAGAGAGCGATGGCAGTGGGGCTTGCAGCAGTGATGGCAGCTAATTTGGCGGCCTGCGGGGCGGCGGGAAAGGCGGAGCCGGATACAACGGCCCGGCAGGAATCAGGGACAGAGACCCAGGCGCAGGAAAACCAGGCGCAGGAGACGGCGGCAGAGAAGGCTCCCGTGACCATTAAATTTATGCACGGCATGATCGAGGAGGAGCGCCAGGCAGTGATCCAGGGGCTGATTGATGATTTTACTAAAGAGAATCCCTGGATTACCATAGAGCAGATGCCCACAGATGACGGCGGAGACTATGACACGAAGCTGACGGCTCTGGCCGGCAGCGCGGAGATGCCCGCTATCATTGAAGTGAACCAGAACCGGGCAAAGTGGCTGGCAGAGAACGAGCTGACCGATTTAGAAGCGCTGCGCACGGTAATTGACTCAGGGACGGCCGATTACTATGATGCGGTTCTTAAGATCAATACCACAGAGGATGGACAGGACTACATCGGCGTACCCATGGGCGGCTGGGTTCAGGGGATCTGGTACAACAAAACTGCATTTGACGAGAAGGGTCTCAAGGCTCCTGACACCTGGGAGAACATTCTGACGGCAGCCAAGGCCTTCCACGACCCTGACAATAAAAAATATGGAATTGCCCTTCCTACGGTGGATGCCCCCTTCTCAGAGCAGAGCTTTTCACAATTTGCGCTTTCCAACGACGCCAACGCGCTGGATACTGAGGGGAATGCCAGCTTCAACACGCCGGAGATGGTGGAGGCGCTGACCTTCTACAAAGAATTGTACCAGTATTCCATTCAGGGGTCCAACAATACCACAGAGGTCCAGGACGCCATGCTCAACGGCTCTGTTCCAATGGGCATCTATTCCACCTATATCCTGTCCGCGCTGATCAAGGCGGGCGTGATGGATGACTACGGTTTTGCTCTGGTGACCAACAAGGACAGCGCTGCATACGGAAGCATTGGGATGCTGACAATCACCGATGGGCTGACCCCTGAGCAGAGGGAAGCGGCAACAGCCTTTGTCACCTATTTGACCAAACCGGAGAACAATATCCGCTGGCTCCACATGGCACCCGGCGGACAGCAGCCGGTGATGGAGGGGATTGCGGACAATGCGGCATATCTGGACAATGAGGTGATCCAGGGCTTTGCCGGACTGTCTCCGTCCATCTCGGCGGCATTTGACAGTATCTCCCTATTTGGAAATGTGGACGGCAGGAATTTCATGTCCATGGGCACCATCACCAGCTCCAATGTGATATCAGGGGCAGTGTATGAAGTGACGGTCAATGGCGGCGATCCCCAGTCTGTGGCAGAGCATACCCAAAAGCAGATTGAAGAGCTGATCGCCCAGTAACCAAGAAGAGGCGGGGAAATGAATGAAAGATAAAAAAGAAGCCAGGGCAGGTCTGCTGTTGTTGGCGCCAAGCATTCTCTTGGTGATCCTGTTGATCGGATACCCCATGGTCAACAATTTCATCATCAGTTTCTTCAAGGTGCCCTTAAACCCAAAGAAGGCGATGACCTTTATCGGGGCCAGGAATTTTATAAAAACACTGACGGATGCCCAGTTTTATACTTCCCTGGGAGTGACGGTGGTGCTGACGTTTCTAATTGTGACGCTCAGCACGGCCGCCGGGCTGGGAGTGGCTGTGCTGCTGAACCGTCAGTTTGTGGGGAAGAAGTTGGTGAAGGCCCTAGTCCTTCTGCCCTACGTGGTCCCCTCGGTGTCCCTGATTTTTGCATGGAAATATATGTTCAACAATACATATGGCATCGTCAACTATCTGTTTGTGGATATTCTGCATGTGTTCCGGCAGGCGCCGCTATGGTTTGACAAGCCCGTCAGCGCGTTTTTTCTGGTGGTTTTGTTCTGTGTGTGGAAATTCTTTCCGTATGCGTTCATGTCTTTTTATGCGATTCTGCAGACCATCGACAATACGCTGTATGAAGCGGCAGATGTGGACGGGGCCAATGGCTGGCAGAAATTTGTGGTGATTACCCTTCAGGAGATTAAACCGATTTTGGTGACTGTCGTCACACTGCGCACCATCTGGGTATTCTACATGTACACGGAGATTTCCCTGCTGTCCAGCCAGGTGAACACCATCAGCGTATATCTGTACAACAATGCCTTTGCGCTGAAGGACATGGGCAAGGCGGCGGCCATCTCTATCATGCTGTTTGCCATGATTTTTACCTTCATCATGGCAGTTAGAAAGAAGGTGTTTGCCAATGACTAGGAAGAAGAAAAAGGCCGTGAGAGCCCTGTTCTTTTATACCGGAATCCTGTTTTTGATGGCGGTGGTTCTGATCCCCTTCTTTTTTATGGCGGCGGTATCCTTAAAAACCACGCCTGAAGCGATCCGGACGCCGCCGACCCTGTGGCCGGAGACAATCACCCTGCAGCATTATAAAGACATATTCAACGCGAACATATTTCCGTTCCACACGTATTTTAAGAACAGCCTGTATGTGTCTGTGTTCAGCGCATCCATTTCGCTGCTGTTCGGCATAATGGGCGGCTATGCACTGTCTAAGCTCCGGTTTCCGGGCAACAAGGTGATCAACAACAGCTTTTACTGCGTCTACATGTTTTCCGGTATTCTGCTGATTGTGCCGCTGTTTAAGATCATCTCTGCCATGGGGCTGTACGACAGGAGGGAGGCCCTGATCATCATTATGGTGGTACAGACGCTGCCCACCTCCATTTACATGCTGAAGGGGTATTTTGACACAATTCCTCTGGAGATTGAGGAGGCAGGGAAAATCGACGGGCTGAACTACTTACAGAGTATTCTCTATATTGTGATCCCCATATCTGTCTCAGGCATTGTATCTGTCTTTGTGTATGCATTTATGATTGCCTGGAACGACTATCTGTTTGCCACTATTTTCCTGAGTACATCGGAATTATACACACTGCCTATTGGGCTCAATTCCCTGTTTAACCGCCCGGATTATGTGTGGGGGCGGATGATGGCCGCGGCCCTGGTTACATCGCTGCCGGTGATTGTAATGTACGCATTCAGCGAACTGCTGATGAAGCGGGGAATGGCGGAAGGCGGAGTAAAAGGTTAAATGAAAAGAGGTTTAAGATGAAGAAATTAAGATTGACATCCATGGAGGACGGAGTGGTCTTCCTGATGGAGGAACCGCTGGAGGAGCCGTCGGCTACCCAGGTTCAGGTGGAGCTGAAAGCATCGATTGTGAGCCCGGGCACTGAGCGGGCATTTATCAAGTCGCTGGAGAATACGGACCGGAATTATCCCAGGGTGCTGGGATACAGCGGAGCCGGTGTGGTGGTGAAGACGGGCAGCGCAGTGACGGACTTTAAGCCTGGCGACAGGGTGGCGGGAATCATGCCTCACACCACAATCCACAACGTGGAGAGCCGGAACCTGGTTCATGTGCCCGATGGGGTGACTGACACCCAGGCCGCCTTTGTGCGCATCGGCGTCATCTCCATGCAGGCGGTGCGCAAGGCCAGAATTGAACTGGGGGAGGGGACGCTGATTCTAGGATTGGGCCTGATTGGCCAGACAGCCATGCAGATCGCAAAGGCCTGCGGGGCCTCGCCGGTGATCGGGCTGGATCTGGTGGAGAGCAAGCGCACGCTGGCAGCCAGGATGGGCTGCACCTATACCTTCGATGCAAGGGATGAACAGTTGGAGATAAAGCTGCGCCAGGCTAATTTTGGCAAACTTCCCCAGGTGGTGGTGGAATCCACCGGCTTCCCCGGTCCTATTGAACAGGCGCTCTGCTTGGCTGAACGGTATGGCCGGGTGGTGATTCTGGGAAGTACAAGGGGAAGCACAGCGGTCAATTTTTACCGGGATGTACATAAGAAGGGGCTGGATATCATCGGTGCCCATATTTCCTGTAATCCTGCGGACCATTCCTATCCCGGCTTCTGGACCTTCCGGGACAATGCGGACTGTTTCCTGCGGCTCATAGCAGAGGGCAGGATTCAGGTGGAGCCTCTGGTGTCCCAGCATGAATACTATGAACGGTTCGACCGGATATATGACAACGTGTTAAATGCCAGGGAGGACTATATCACCACCATCATCCGGTGGGCGGAGACGGGAGGAAGCTTATGAAACCATTGAATTTTGCAATTGTGGGCTGCGGTTCCATTTCAAAAACGCACATTCTGGCCCTGGAAAAGGCCAAGAACGCCTGCCTCTATGCGGTCTGCGACCGGAACCCCGTGCGGGCCGGGCAGGTGGGCGAGACTGCGCATGCAGTTGTGTATACGGAATTGGGCCGGCTGCTGGAGGACCCGTTGGTGGATGTGGTGCTGATTCTCACGGCCAGCGGTACCCATGGGGAACTAGGGATCCAGGCGGCCAGGGCGGGCAAACATGTGGTAGTGGAGAAACCCATTGATATCTCTGTGCCAAAGGCCAGAGAACTGGTCGGCACCTGCCGGGAGATGGGCGTATCCTTGAGCTGCATCTTCCAGCACCGGTATGACACGGATGTACAGGCCCTGAAGCAGGCGATACTGGAAGGCCGCTTGGGAGAGCTGAACGCAGGCTGCTGCCACACCAAATGGTACCGGGGACAGGCCTATTATGATGAGGTAGACTGGCGGGGGACCAAGGCTCTGGATGGAGGAGGCGCCCTGATGAACCAGGGAATCCACCAGCTGGATCTCTTCCAGTATCTGATGGGGGACGTGGAGGAAGTGTCGGCCTTTTGCGCCACCAGAGCGCATGAGCGGATTGATGTGGAGGATCTGTGCATGGCCGTGCTGAAATTCAAAAATGGAGCCTTAGGGCTTTTAGAGGCCAGCACTGTGGCGAATCCCGGATTTTACAGCCGGATTGACGTCAACGGAAGCAAAGGGACGGTGATCCTTCAGAACAACACTGTCCAGGAGTGGAAGCTGGAGGACGGAACCGATTACCAGGGAACGAAGACGGAGCTGCCCCATTTAATCCAGCTGGAGGAAATTGCCGCCAGCATTTTAGAAGGGCGGGCTTCCCTGGTAAACGGGGAGGAAGCGCTGAAGGCATTGTGCATCATAGAAGCCATATACAGGTCCGCTGAGCTGGGAAAACCGGTTAAGGTGGCGTATCAGCAGGAGGGTTGAGATGATTTATACGGAAGGTACATGCAGGGATCTGAAGATCTGCTATATTGGCGGCGGCTCCCAGGGGTGGGCCTGGAAGCTGATGAGCGACCTGTTCTTGGAGGAGACGCTGTCCGGTACTGTGCGTCTGTACGATATCGACGAAGACGCGGCCAGGGCCAATGAACTGATCGGAAACCGCCTTTCCGCCAGGGAGGGAGCCGGGGGCAGCTGGAAATATGTCTGCGTCCCCACATTGGAGGAGGGCTTAAGGGGGGCGGATTTTGTCATCATATCCATTCTCCCGGCCACCTTTGAAGAGATGGAGTCCGATGTCCATGCGCCTGAGAAATATGGAATCTACCAGTCTGTGGGGGATACCACCGGACCGGGCGGCCTGTTCCGCGCCCTTCGCACAATCCCTATGTATGAGGTGATTGCCGATGGGATCAGGGAGTGCTGTCCCAACGCCTGGGTCATCAATTACACCAATCCCATGGCGCTGTGTACAGGCGTGCTGTACCAACGGTTCCCAGGCATCAAGGCCTTTGGCTGCTGCCATGAAGTGTTCGGCGCCCAGCGTCTGCTGCTGATGGCCCTTAAGGAGATGGAGGGGATCCAGGTTGAGGACCGCCATGAGCTGCACACCAATGTGGCGGGAATCAACCATTTTACATGGATCACAGAGGCCGGCTGGAGACATGTTGATTTGATGCCGGTTTACAGGAAATTTGCGGCCGTCCATGCCAGGGAGGGCATCTGCGATAAGATCACAGATGTGCACTTCATGTCCGGGAACCGGGTAAAATTTGACCTGTTTTTGAAGCACGGAGCCATTGCAGCCGCGGGGGACCGCCATCTGGCAGAGTTTATACCTGATTATGTGCGCAGCCCGGAGACCGTGGAAGAATGGAACTACAGCCTGACCCCGGTGAGCTACCGGATAGAGAATAAACGCATGTTAAATGAACTGAGCCGGTCTTACGCTTCCGGTGAAAAGGAGATTCCTGTGGAACCCTCCGGCGAGGAGGGAGTTGCGCAGATCAAGGCCCTTTTGGGCCTGGGAGACCTGATCACCAATGTGAACCTTCCCAACCGGGGCCAGATGGATGCACCGAGAGGGATCGTGACGGAGACAAATGCCCTGTTCACCCGCAATTGTGTGCGCCCCCTGTTGGCGGGCAGCCTTCCGGACAGTGTGAACCTTTACATGACGAGGCACATGAAGAACCAGGAGCTGCTGCTGAAGGCGGCTGTCACCCGGGACCGGGAACTGGCGTTTTACGTATTCTGCAGTGATCCCATGGTGTCCCGTCTGACCTATGGAGATGCCTCCAAGCTCTTTGAGGAAATGTTCCAGCGCACAAAAATGTATCTGCCCGGATATTAATTCTGCAAAAGTCTGTATAACCTCCGGAAATCATGGCAAGAATAGGATCATCAAGGCATTCCGGCCTTGCCATGAAGGAGGAAAACATGAATTTATATAGAGGCGACATTTATTATGCAGATTTATCCCCGGTAGTTGGAAGCGAGCAGGGCGGCGTGCGGCCGGTGTTGATCGTGCAGAATAACACGGGCAACAAGTTCAGCCCCACTGTGATTGTGGCAGCCATCACCAGCCGGATGGACAAGCACCGCCTGCCCACCCATGTGGAAATCAGGGAGAGCCGGTACGGGCTTTTGAAGGACTCCATGATCCTGTTGGAACAGGTGCGGACCATCGACAAATCACGGCTGAAGGAATACATAGGACATCTGGACGCTGAGGATCAGGTGCGGGTAAACCGGGCGCTGCTGGTGAGCATGGACCTGATACAGCCGGTATACGCCGCTGCCCGCTGACAATACGATTCTTTTATAAAATGGTGAAAAATCCAATTGGGTTTTTCACCATTTTTTGTTATTTGTAAGAAAAGGTTAAAGGTTTATGAATTGAAGTGGACTATCCCTTCCTCTATAATTCAGTTAGATACGCAAACCGGCACGGATGGCGCGTTCTCTGGGCTTGGGCGCGCAGAAAGGAGTGTGAACCGTTACATGTTTAATAAATGCGAAGTAATGATGACCATGGAACCTGGGAGGTATGTAAAGGCCAGGGAACTTCTGGAAGACCAGGGAATCCCATTTACTGTAAAAACAGAATCAGTTACAAGCCGGATGCCCTCCCACCGTATGGGCCGCGTTGGCGAAGATATGAACTATAGTGTGATTTACCGGATTTTTACAGAGAAGAAGGAGGCGGACCGGGCGAAATTCATTCTGAACAACGGGCTGCGCGGGGTATAATAGACCCGGTCACAGAATGGATGTCCGCAGGTCATACATACCCGAAATGCGTCAGAAAGAACACCCACAGGAAAATCGTAAACACTGAGGCCGCGGTGCTGAGCACCACAAACTCCCCGGCCAGTTCCCCGTCTCCGCCCATGTTCTGGGCCATGGCGTAGGATGAGGTGGCAATGGGCGTGGCAAACATGGTGAAGAGAATGAAGCGTTCCAGGCTGCTCAGCCCTATGGCGCTGGCCAGGGCCAGAACCAGAGCCGGCAGCAGGACCAGCTTGATGATGATCGGGGGAACCAGATACCTGGCATTTGCGCGGATGGCTGAGAAATGCATGGTTCCGCCCAGCACGAACAGCGCCAGAGGCGTTGTCAGATTTGCAAACTGGGAGACGGGTTTGGCCACGCACTCCGGCAGACGGATACCCAGGCAGAAGAATACCAGACCGGTGCCTGCGCCCAGAATCAGGGGATTGGTGCACACGTTTTTCAACAGAGCCCCAGGCCTGATCCTGCCTCCGTTGAACATTTCCAGGATAATCACTGCGGTCACATTGTAGATGGGGACAACGATGGCGATCATCATGGAGGCCAGAACCGCTCCCTCAGCCCCGTACAGGCTGGTGGTCAGCGGGATGCCAAACAACACAAAATTGCTTCTGTAGATGGCCTGGATGATAACGCTCCGCTGCGGATTGCCTTTTACGATGCGGGGGACGATGAGAACCAGCAGTAATTCCAGAAGCAGGAGGCCGGACACGCCCATACCCACCATCTTCGGGTTCAGGGAAAAACCGGTTTCGATCTTATACAGGTTATCGAACATGAGAATGGGGAAAAAGACCTTGAAGATCATAGAATTCAGTTTGTTCATAAACGCCTCGTCCACCAGTCCGCTCAAGCGGACTCCATAGCCAAAGGTGATGTAAATTAAAAAAGGAACCACGGCATTGACTGCCACAAGAAAGCTTTCCATAATATATATTCTCCCAAGTATGTCATCTGTTTCCTATTATATGGGCTT
Source organism: uncultured Clostridium sp. (assembly GCA_900551225.1). Taxonomy (GTDB): domain Bacteria; phylum Bacillota; class Clostridia; order Lachnospirales; family Lachnospiraceae; genus Enterocloster. Next base: position 1,810 of record URUZ01000138.1, on the reverse strand, counting down.
TGTCCAGCAACTGCAATGGGTTTTTCGAACGTTGTGGGGAAATTATACTTTGCAAATACCTTGTCTGATGGTAAGATAGAAACGCATAAACAGCCGGAGCAGGCTGATAAACAGGAGGACAGGGAAAGCAATGGCGCCAAATAGGGAAAATACCCGCTATCCATACAAGATCATATTCAGCGATATCGACGGAACGCTGTTAAACAGCAGTCACCAGGTAACAGAGGGAACCAGAAGAGAGCTTCTGAGGCTGGAGCAGAACGGCGTTCCCTTTGTGCTGGTGTCAGCCAGAATGAGAGAGGCCATGGTGACCATCCGCAACCAGATTGGTATCCACGCGCCCATGGTGTGTTACAGCGGCGGACTGATATACGATGCAGAGGACCGGGTGCTCTACAGCTGCCTCATGGATCTGAGGCAGGCAGTCTCCATCAAGGAAATGCTGGAGCGGGATTTCCCGGACGTGTGCTGCAACACCTATGGGTATAAGAAGTGGGTGGTGGATGACCGCAGCAATCCATGGGTGAGGCGGGAGGAGGAGATTACGTGCATTTGCGCAGAAAATGGGGATATGCGTCAGGTGTTTGCTCCCAGAGGCGGAATCCATAAGTTCCTTCTGATGGGGGAGCCGGACCGGATTCTCCTTGTGGAGCAGAGGATCAAGGCGGATCACCCGGACCTCTCCGTGGCGGCTTCCACTCCCAACTATCTGGAAGTGATGGACGGGAAGGTGAAGAAATCCGCAGGACTTCATTTTCTGTGCAAGGCCCTGGGGATTGCGCCGGAGGAAGCCATCGCATTTGGGGACGGCTGCAATGATATCGATATGCTGCAGGCCGCAGGCAACAGCTACGCCATGGCCAACGCGCCCCAGGCAGTCCGCGACAGCGCTGCCCACGTGACTCTGGACAATGACCACGAGGGGCTGCTGGCTGCGTTGAAAGAGAACTTCCCACAGGGAAATGAAGGAGATCCGGACAGATGAACATTTACCTGGCCCCAATGGAGGGTCTCACAGGATATGTGTACAGGAATGTGCAGCATGAGTATTTCGGCGGCATTGACAAATATTTTACGCCCTTCCTCTCACCCACCCAGCACCACCGCCTGTCCGCCAGGGAGGAGAAGGAGGTGCTGCCGGAGAACAACAGGGGAATGACCGTGGTGCCCCAGATCATGACCAACAAGGCGGAGGATTTTATCTGGGCAGCAGGGACCATGGGGGAGAGGGGATACCAGGAGGTGAATCTGAACCTGGGCTGTCCCTCGGGAACCGTGGTGTCCAAGAAAAAGGGTTCCGGTTTCCTGTCCATGCCTGACCGGCTGGACCGCTTCCTGGAACAGATCTTTGAGGAGACGGAGATCGATATCTCGGTGAAGACCAGGATCGGCCTGGTGCGGACAGAGGAATTTGAGGGGCTGATGGAGATTTTCAACCGTTATCCCATCCATGAGCTGACCATTCATCCCAGGCTGCGGATTGACTATTATAAGAACACCCCTCACATGGAGATCTTCTGCATGGGGAAGGAGATCAGCAGGAATCCCATATGCTATAACGGAGATCTCTTTACAGCCGGCATGTACCGGGAATTTACAGAGAATTATCCTGATGTGGACGCTGTGATGCTGGGCAGAGGCATGATCGCCAACCCAGGGCTGGCCCTGGAAATGCGCGGGGGCAGCCCTATGGAAAAATCCAGGTTCTATGCGTTCCACCAGGATCTGCTGGCTGCCTACAGGGAGACTATTCCGGGGGACAGGAACGTGCTGTTCAGGATGAAGGAAATGTGGTTTTACATGATAAACA
>URUZ01000137.1 GCA_900551225.1 uncultured Clostridium sp. | reverse complement strand
GGTGACCGCCAGTCCGTCCCCTTCATCCCTTGTCTTCAGGCCGCTGTAGCCATACTCCGTGTAGCTGAGGCCATAGCCGAAGGGATACAGGGCCGGAACCTCCATGTAGCGGTAGGTTCTGCCCTTCATGGCGTAATCCGTGATGGAGGGCATCCCCTCCGCCGAGGTGTAAAAGGTCACCGGAAGCTTTCCAGAGGGGTTCACATCCCCAAAGAGGACGCCTGCGACCGCCAGGCCTCCCTCTGCGCCCGGATACCAGCCCTGGACAATGGCCTTAACGTTGGGCGTGTCATGGAGCCATTTTAAGTCCACCGCGCTTCCCGTCATATTCACTATCACAATGTCAATCCCCGTGCTGATCACGGCCTCCAGCATCCGGATCTGGGCGTCGGGCAGGGCTGTGGTGGGCTTATCCGCCATGCCGGTCTCATCCACGCCGAACCGGTTCCCCACGTCCTGCTGTTCGCCCTCATAGCGCTCGTCAAGGCCCACGCAGATCACAGCCACCCCGGCATCCCTGGCCGTGATCACGGCCTCGGATACTCTGTCGCCTGGGAGAGCCAGGCTTTCCGACCTGTCCCTCATGGTCTGGCACCCCTCCGAATACTGAAGGAACACATCCGGTGCCACGGTCTCAATTCCCTCCAGCACAGTCACATACCTGGGCGCAGTGCCGTGGTAATTGGCGATCAGCGGCCATCTGCTGTCCGCGTTGGGACCGATCAGCGCCAGTTTTTTCATATCCTTGCTGAGCGGGAGAATTCCCTCATTCTTCAGCAGCACAATGGACTTCTCTGCCGTCCGCACGGCCGCTGCCCTGTGCGCCCGGCAGCCCACCACATCATAGGGGATCTGATCATATTCACAGTCCTCTGCGAACAGTCCCAGGCGCATCCTGGTTCTGATCGCCCGGACCGCTGCCTCCGTGATGTCCTCCTCCGTCACAAGTCCCTCCTGATACGCCTGCATGACCTTCAGATAGAGATTGCCGCAGTTGATGTCACAGCCCATTTTCAGGGCCAGAGCCGCCGACTCCGTGGCCGTGTCCGTCACATGATGGTTCTCATGGAGATCCTTTAACGCCCAGCAGTCCGAGGTATAATATCCGTCAAACTTCCATTTCCCCTTCAATATATCCTGCATCAGGAATTGGCTGGCGCAGCATGGCTCCCCATTGGTCCTGTTGTAGGCCCCCATGACGCCCTCCACCTTCGCCTCTGTCACACAGGCCTCAAAGGCGGGCAGATAGGTCTCCCAGAGATCTTTGTCCGTCACCACCGCATTAAACTCATGGCGCAGTTCCTCCGGGCCGCTGTGCACCGCAAAATGCTTTGCGCAGGCCGCCGCCTTCAGGTATTTGCCGTCCCCCTGAATCCCCTTTATGTACGCAACACCCAGAACAGAGGTGAGATAAGGATCTTCCCCGAAGGTCTCCTGCCCTCTCCCCCACCTGGGGTCCCTGAAAATGTTCACATTGGGGGACCACAGGGTCAGCCCTTTATAAATGTCCCTGTCATCCTCCCCTGAATATGCGTTGTACTTGGCTCTCGCCTCAGTGGATATGATGTCACCCACCGCCTGCATTTCCTCCCCGTCAAACATGGCCGCCAGGGCAATGGCCTGGGGGAACATGGTGGCCGTGCCCGCTCTGGCCAGCCCGTGGAGGGCCTCATTCCACCAGTGATACCTGGGAATATCCAGCCGCTTCACCGGCACTGCATCAAAACGGAGCTGCCCCGCCCGCTCCTCCAGGGTCATCCTGCCCACTAGCTCCCGCGCCTCTCTCTCAAAGTCCGCCATCACTGCCTCCTTCTACATTTCTCTGTACTCAAAATACTCAAAATCTGCGTATTTGGAAAATCCTGACATATCCTGTGCGCACATACCGATAAACGCCCCTGTGAAGGCGGAGGTGTCAATGTGCTCATCGGAGATCCGCAGCGCATCACAATCGCCCCCGTACTGTGTGTAACCGGCACCGTCCAGAGAGTAGAAGAATTTCACTGTCTCATGGTCAGCGGCCGCCTTCAGCCACACCTTTTTGCCTTCCGGCAGTTTCACATAGGCAAATGGTTCCGAGTAAACCCCATTGTCACAGCTTAAAATCCCCAGCATTTTTCCCATCTCAATGTCATGGCTGATTCTCAGATAATAATACTGGGTCGTATTGTAGTAGTACACAAGCCCTGCCATCTGCTTGAAATAATCCGGTTCAAAGTCAACCGCGGTGGACGCCTCAAAGACAAAGGACTGCTGCCGTCTGGCCACCAGAGCCTGCCGGAATTTGGAAAGCAGGCTTTCTTTGCCGTAGAGCCGCATATATCCCGGGCGCGCGGTCAGGGACAGCACATCCGCCTCCATGGGCTGTCTCAGAAACTGGAAGTCCATATCCCACGGCTGGTCCGGGCTGAAGGTATACCGCTTGTGGACCGGGCCCGGCTCCGGGGCCTCCCATGGCACCACAGCCGTCTCGCGCGGTTCGCTGCCGCCGCCCTTCAGCCTGATCCACCCCTCCCCGTCAAATACAATGTTCTGCAGCGCCGTCTCACGGCCCAGGATGCAGTATCCTTCCCTCGGGACCGTCGTTCCAACCGGCCGTCCGCACAGGTGGACCATGAACCACTCTCCGTCCGGGGCCTGCACAATGCTGGCATGGCCCGCTCTCTGGAGCTTTGCCCAGGGTTTATCCCGTGAGGTGAGCATGGGATTCCCGGGGTCCAGCTCATAGGGGCCGTCAATCTGCCTGGACCTGGCCACTGTAACCGCATGGCCCATCTCCGTTCCGCCCTCCGCTGTGATCAGATAATAATAATCTCCCAGGTGGTAAAGATGAGGCCCCTCGGTCAGCCCCAGGCCAGAGCCTGTAAATATCTTTTTCACATTTCCCAGACAGCGTTTCCGGCTGTGGTCATACTCCTCCAAGAGAATGCCGGAAAACCGGTTCCTGCCCTCCCTGAAGTCGGTCTCCATGGTCACGAACCATTTTCTGCCGTCTGTGTCGTGGAACAGGGACGGGTCGAAGCCGTAGCTGTTAATATAGACCGGCTCCGACCACTCCCCGTCAATGGAGCTGCTGGTCACCAGGTAATTGTGGGTGTCCTTCAGCCGGTCCTTTGTGTGGGAGTTGGTGTACACCAGGTAAAATGTGCCCTCGCTCCATGACAGGCAGGGCGCCCAGACTCCCCCCGAGTCCGGGACACCCACCATGTCCAGCTGGCTTCTCCTGTTCAGCGGCTGAGCCACTACCTTCCAATTGACCAGATCCCTGGAATGGTGGATCTGCACCCCCGGAAACCACTCAAAGGTGGAGGTGGCGATATAGTAGTCATCCCCCACCCTCAGTATGGATGGGTCCGGGTTAAACCCTTTTAATATGGGATTATGAACAATGCCCATTGGCTGCCTCCTTTTTCTCTGGGCGCTCAGCCTTTTACAGCGCCCTGTGTCAGACCGTTTACAACCTTCTCCTGGGCAAAGAAATACAGCAGGATCACCGGCAGCGACCCCACCAGGATGGCTGTGAGGATGGCCGGAATGTTGACGGACTGGAACCCGTAGAATTCCCTGATTCCCAGAGGCAGGGTCTTTTTGGCTGTAGTATTGATCAGTACATTGGCATTGATAAACTCATTCCACGTGTTCAGGAAGGTGTACACCGTCACAGTGGACAGTCCCGCGCCGGACAGGGGCAGCATGATCTTTGTGAAAATCCCCACCGTATCGCAGCCGTCGATGATGGCGGCCTCCTCAATCTCCCGTGGTATCTCCTTGAAAAACTGGGTCAGAATGAACACGGAGATGGGGATATTGTAGCTGATATACGGCCCGCACAGGCCGATCAGAGAGTCATTTAAATGCATGGAGCTCAGCAGGGTAAATGTGGGGATCAAGGTGGTATGCACGGGAATCATCATGCCCGCTATGATCAAAAAGTACAGAACATTTGATCCCTTAAATTTCATCTTCGCGAAGGCAAAGGAGACCATGGCCGACACCAGCACGATCATAAATACGCTGACTCCCGACACAAAGGCGCTGTTTAAGAAATACCGCAGGAAATCCGGCTTCAGCACTGCCTTGTAATTGCCCAGATAGGCCACTGAGGGCAGGGACCATATATTCATCAGGTATTCCTTCATATCCTTAAAGCTGTTGATCAGCAGGAACACAAAGGGGAATCCGGTTATAACCAGGATCACAAGGCATGCCGCGTACAGCAAGAATCTGTATTTCCCTTTTTTTGACATTGTACTCATGCTTTCTCCCCCTTTCTGGACGTCATGTACAGGAATACGCAGGCAAAGGCAAAACAGATCACAAACATATAGGCCGCTATGGTGCTGGCGTATCCCATCTGGAACTCCGTGAAGCCCTTCTTATACATATAGGTTGCCATCAGCTCCGTATTCTTGTTGGGAGCGCCGCCCATCATCACGTAAAACAGGTCAAAGTATTTCAGTGAGCCCACCAGCTGCAGCACAGCGGAGGTTCTCATGGTGGGGACGATCAGCGGCAGGGTAATATTGAGAAAGCACTGCCAGGAATTGGCTCCGTCAATTTTCGCGGCCTCGTACAATTCCTCTGGAACATTGGAGAGTCCGGCTTTGAAAATGATCATATAGTACGGTATAAACTGCCAGCAGATTACAAGCAGAATGGACGGCAGGGCTGTATTCCCCTGCAAAAATGCAGTTGACACCGGAATATGCATGGCCTTTACCAGCTTTGCAAGGAGGCCGAAATTGGGGTCATAAAACAAGATCCACATGATGCCCGTAGCCACGGTCGACAGCAGCATGGGCATGAAAAATACGGTTCGGAAAAATTTGGTAAATCTGATTTTGCTGTTGATCAGCAGTGCCAGAAGCAGGGCGCCGGGCATCTGTATGAACATGGACACCACCACCAGCACCAGGTTATTCTTTAACGCGTTCCAGAAGTTTAAATCATTTGCCACTGCTATATAATTGGCTAAACCGATAAATGTTTTGTTGGCGCTTATGCCCTTCCAGTCCATGGTGCTGTAGTAAAATGTCCTTGCGATACCCAGAAGGTTAAATGTCCCATAGAAAAACAGCGCTGGGAAAACAAACAACAGCACCAGCCCTGTCTTCTTCCATCGGTTTTTTGAAGCGGTCAGGCTCTTCTCCACTAAGATTCCTCCTCTCAAAATGCAGAAAGGGCACAGACAGGTGATCTGCAGATTACTGCCTGTGCCCTTCCCATGCTATCCGGTCAATTCAATCCGACCGAAATCATGGAACTACTGATCCAGTGATTTCTTCGCCAGAGCCTCCATATCCGCAGCAGCCTGCTCCGGTGTGGTGGTCAGTCCGAATAAGTCGTAGGTGGTCTGTTTGTGGAGCGCTCCCATATCCGCCGGCAGGAACTGATCGTAGAAATTCTGGATGTAATCCGCATTTCTGATCATATCGTCCGCGGCCTGGGTCAGCTCATTGGGCATGGTGACGCCCTTTGCGCCTGTGATAACGCCTGCGATGTCAACGCTGTCCTGTCCAAAGTCTTTGTTGGTCAGCATATGGATCAGCTCAAAGGCTTCCTTGGGATATTTGCAGGAGGCTGAGATGGAGTAAGCATTTCCGCCGCCCAGAATCTCCTTGTCGGTCCCCTTGCCGCCCTCGATTACAGGGTAATTGAAGATTCCCAGGTTGTTATCATAGAACTCGGGGGCTTCGGAGAGGCAGTTGGAGAACATGCCGTTGGTCTGTACAATGTGTGCTGCCTGGCCGCTGTAGAACAGCATGCGGGAGCCGCCTGTGTCATAGTTGATGGCATTACAGCCCTCGGGATAATAGCCTTTGTTCACCCAGTCCTGGATGGTCTGGCCCGCCTTGATGAAGCTCTCGTCCTCAAAGGTTCCGCCGTTCTCGCGGTTATAGGCATTTAAAAATGCGTCCTTGCCGCCTTCACGCAGAGAAAGGTAGATAAATGTCAGCGCACCCGGCCACTGGCTGGAGTTGCCCAGGGCAAAGGGAGTGATCCCCGCCTCCTTGATCTTATCGCAATTGGCTTCCAGCTCTGCTACGGTCTTAGGTACTTCCAGTCCCAGGTCCGCGTAGATCTGTCTGTTGTAGTACACAGGGGCTGGTCCGCAGGAGTAAGGCAGCGCATAGTTCTTGCCCTTGATCTGGAACAGGCTTAAAGCGGACTCATAATACTCATCTTCAATTCCCTTAACCCAATCGTCAATGTCCAGGACCTTGCCCTCATCAATAAAGGATTCCAGCCAGCCTCCGCCCCAGGATACGAAAATGTCAGGTTCCTCACCGGCCGCCATGGCTGTAGCCAGCTTAGTCTTGTAGGGATCATTCTCATTGGCCACATCCACAATCTTGATGTTGGGATATTTCTCCATGAAACGGTTCATGGCGTTGGTCACTGTCTGGTGGCGTTTCTCATCAATGGCAATATGCCATACGGTCAGGGTAATCTCTTCCTCTGTCAGGTCATCTATACCCCCCCCCCCCTATTGCTTCCGTGGGTGTATCACCTGCTTTTGATTCCTCTGCCGGCGCTGCCGTGGCCGCCGCCGTGGCGGTCGTACCTGATCCGCCGGAACAAGCCGCCAGGCTGCTGGCTGCCATAACTGCTGCCAAAAGTACCGCTAAACCTCTTTTCTTCATAAATGTCTTCTCCTTTTTTATTATTTTCACAGGGCCTCCGCCCATTTACGTGTCCCTTAAAACTGCCCGTAGGGGTTCTCCGTCTGATACCGCATGCCCCTGGGCTGGTTGAAGCCGATCTCCTCCGCCTGGACGCCTATGTACTTGAATACCTCATAGAGGGCCTTCCCGAAATGTCCGAAGGCCACGGCGCCGTGGTGGGGGTAGTTGCCCTCAATCAGCACGTGCCTGTAGAATCTGCCCATCTCCGGGATGGCGAAAATGCCGATCGCGCCGAAGGAACGGGTGGCGGCAGGCAGCACCTCCCCCTGGGCCACATAGGCTCTCAGCTTGGCGTCCGCCGTGCTCTGAAGCCGGAAGAATGTGATATCTCCAGGAACGATATCCCCCTCCAGAGTCCCCTGGGTCACCTCCTCCGGCAGGCTTCTGGCCATGATCAGCTGATGCTTCATGGAGCAGAAGGACAGCTTCTTGGAGCTGGTGTTGCCGCAGTGGAAGCCCATGAAGGTGTCCTTCTGGGTGTAAGGGTATCTGCCCTTTATATCTTCCTCGTAGATATCCGCGGGTACTGAGTTGTTGATGTCTAAAAGGGTCACTGCATCCTGGCTGACGCAGGTCCCGATGAATTCGCTGAGCGCCCCATAGATATCGACCTCACAGGAAACCGGGATACCCCGCCCCGTCAGCCGGCTGTTGACATAACACGGTACAAAGCCGAACTGGGTCTGGAAGGCGGGCCAGCATTTACCGGCGATGGCCACGTACTTTCTGTATCCTCTGTGGGCCTCGATCCAATCCAGAAGGGTCAGTTCATACTGGGCCAGCCTTGGAAGGATCTCGGGCTTCTGGTTCCCCTCGCCCAGCTCCTCCTCCATGTCCTTCACCACCTGGGGAATCCTGGGGTCATTGTCATGTTTGTGGAAGGCCTCGAACAGATCCAGCTCCGAGTTCTCCTCTATCTCAACGCCCAGGTTGTAGAGCTGTTTGATGGGCGCATTGCAGGCCAGGAAGTTGGTTGGGCGGGGACCGAAGCTGATGATCTTCAGCTGTGAAAGCCCTGCCACCGCCCTGGCGATGGGCAGGAACTCGTGGATCATGTCAGCGCACTCTGCGGCGGTTCCCACCGGATATTCTGGTATATAGGCCTTCACATTGCGCAGCTTCAGGTTGTAGCTGGCATTGAGCATACCGCAGTAGGCGTCTCCCCGCCCCTGGATCAGGCTGCTGCCGGATTCCTCCGCCGCCGCCAGGAACATCACCGGCCCGTCGAAATGTTTGGCCAGCAGGGTCTCCGCAATCTCAGGGCCGAAATTCCCCAGATATACTGCCAGCGCGTCACAGCCAGCCCTCTTTATGTCCTCCAGGGCCTGAACCATGTGAATCTCGCTCTCCACAATGCAGATGGGACATTCATAGATATCCCCCTTGCCGTAAGCCTTTTCATAGGCCTCCACCAGGGCTTTTCTTCTGCCCACTGACAATGACTCCGGGAAACAGTCGCGGCTGACAGCCACAATTCCCACTTTTACTGCTGGAATATTCTCCATTGTTCTCTCCTCCATTCTGTTATGTTACTGTTGTTTATATCTGCATTTTAATTTCTCACCGATATATTATCGCCTGTCAGGCCAAGGTGGGTGCCCTCCCCAAGTCCGGCGTCCCTGTGTCCGATCAGCCATTTGTTCCGGGCTGCCAGCAGGCTGTCCTCACCGCCCCCATGGCTCCTCTCAAGAGGCAGATTGGTGTCCCTCAGAAGCACAATCACATCCTTGAATCCGCCCTCGCCGGCGCTGCACGGAGCGTAGTGGAGGGTATCCGCGTACAGCTCCACCCCGGTTCCCGCCGGAACGAAGAAGGCTTCCACCAGGGACGTCTGATATGTAAAGTCCTCCCCGATATCCCGCTGTTTTCCCAGAAGGAGAATCAGGTCGGTGGCGGCCACATTGACTTCGGAGCTTCTGTGGTATTCCACTGCGTTCAGCAGATCATTATGTCCGTTGCAGTAGCCGATCTGGATGGGCAGTTCCCCGAATACCCGGTCCCGCAGCGCCTCATATACAGGCGTGGCCTCCAATTCCGGCACGGACGGCTCATAGATTACACCCTCCGGGATTTCAACCGCTTCCATGGCGGCCAGCAGCATTTCCCAGTTAATCCCAGTTATCTCCCGGCCATATTGCCTGAACCGGTCATCGGTTATGTTCCATATTTTCATCATTTTCCCCCTGTACTGTGATATAGTGCCTGATATCTCTGTCCGGTGTGCGTCCGGGCCGCGGCGGCCCAGTGGGTTCTGCGGCCGGCAGCCCGGGCACGCTGCAATCTCTAAACGATTTTTTTATATAGCGCTCTGCAGGCCGGATAAATCTCTTTAAACCGGCGGTAATGGGCTTCGTACTTCTCTGCCAGTTCGGGATCAGGCTCAGTGGTGGAGGCCACCTTCACCAACCGGTCCGCAATCTCCGTCACACTGCCATATCTCCCGCAGGCCACGGCCGCCAGCATAGCCCCTCCTAAGGCGGGGCCCTCCTCTGTCTCCGGCAGGTCCACCTTCAGGTTCAGCACATTGGCGATGATCTTGACCCAGAGCCTGCTCTTAGCCCCTCCGCCGCAGATCTTGGTCCGCTCTATGGGGATGCCCAGGCTCTTTGCCACCTCCAGGCAGTCCCTGAAGGCGAAGGCCACTCCCTCCAGCACCGCCTGGGTCATATCTGCCCGGGTGGTGTCCATGGTCATGCCTATGAAGGTTCCCCTGGCAAAGGGATCGTTGTGGGGGGAGCGCTCCCCCATCAGGTAGGGCAGGAAATAGACATGATTCTCTCCCAGCCCGCCGATATCCGCCTGTTCCCCGCTGTAATCCGCAGTGTCCAGTATATTCTCCATCCACCACTTGTTGCAGGATGCAGCGCTCAGCATGCAGCCCATCAAGTGATAGTGACCGTCCGCATGGGCAAAGGCATGAAGGGCATTGTGGGGGTCCACCCCGAACTTCTCAGATGAGATGAAAATGGTTCCGCTGGTGCCCACGGAGATATTGCACCTGCCGTCCCCCACGGTTCCCGTGCCTACCGCTGCCGCCGCATTGTCCCCGGCTCCGGCAGCCACCACTGTCTCAGGGGACAGCCCCAGCTCTCCGGCAATCTCCGGCTTCAGTGTTCCCACAGCCTCATAGCTCTCATAGATCCTGGCCAGCTGCTCTTCCCGTATGCCGCAGATGCTGATCATCTCCTTGGACCAGGTTCTGTTCTTCACATCAAAGACCAGCATACCGGAGGCGTCGGACACATCCGTGCAGTGGACTCCGGTCAGCCTGTAGGCCAGATAATCCTTGGGCAGCATAATCTTCGCAATCCGGGCGAAATTCTCCGGCTCCTTATTCTTAACCCACAGCAGCTTGGGAGCTGTAAATCCTGCAAAAGAGATATTGGCCGTATACGCCGAAAGCTTATCCATGCCAATCACCTGGTTCAGATAATCACATTCCTCCACTGTTCTCCCGTCGTTCCACAGGATCGCCGGCCTGATCACCCGGTCCCCGGAGTCCAGGATCACAAGGCCGTGCATCTGTCCGCCGAAACCGATTCCCGCTACCTCCGCCCTGTTATATCCCTTCAGAAGCTCCTTCATGCCCTCCATGGTTTTCTCATACCAGTCCTCAGGATTCTGCTCCGACCATCCAGGATTTGGGAAATACAGCGGATACTCCCTGGAAACCACATTTAAAATCTTTCCCTGGTCATCCATCAGCAGCAATTTTACAGATGAAGTGCCCAGATCAATACCTGCAAATAACATATCCATCCCCCTTTTTTTGTAAATAGCGTGCACGTGCACATACTCTCTTGAACACACACTAACATAATTAGTTAAATTAGTCAATAAAAATTTTATTATTAACGATTTATTATGTAATTTTACATTTATTTCAAATTAAAAATGATGTTTTTTATAATTAACACGTGCACGCAATATTGTTTGACAAAAAAGCTGGGATCATGGTATCCTTAAGGTATTGTATCAATCCCTCAGACGATGAAAGGACTCCATATGACAACCTTAAAGGAAATAGCCGCTCTGGCCGGCGTTTCAAGAGGAACCGTAGACCGTGTTCTGAACCACCGCGGTTCCGTCAATGCGGATACGGCAAAAAAGATTAAGGAAATCGCCCGCTCCCTGAACTACCAGCCCAATAAAGCGGCCCTTGCCCTGGCCTCGCAGAAGAAAAAGATCACCATCGGGGTGCTGCTGTTCGGTGTTGAGAACGGTAATATGTTCTTTCAGGATGTGGTGGCAGGTGTTGAGTACCAGCAGGTCAAGCTGGCAGGCTACGGCTGCACCATCATGATCCGGAGTACCGTTTTTGATCCCCAGGCACAGCTGGACGCCATTGATTCTCTGCTGGATTCCGGCATCCACGGGCTGGTGATTTCGCCCTACAACTCGCCGGAGATCATAGATAAGATCAGCCAGCTGGCCGATATGGGGATTCCCACCATCACCACCAACACAGATATCACTAATTCCAGGCGGATTGCCTATGTGGGAAGCAACTACTATGAGGGCGGCTGCACGGCCGGCGGCCTGATGGGGCTGATTACAGGCGGCAGGGCCCAGGTGGGCATTGTGACAGGCTCCAATCTGATCCTGTGCCATTCAGAGCGGATCAACGGTTTTCTGGACACGATCCATGAACAGTATCCGGGGATTCGGATTCTGGATACCACGGCGAACCATGATGATGATTTCAAGAGTTATAAAGCAACCTGTGACCTGATCAATCAATATCCAGACATGGATGCACTGTATTTCACAGCGGCCGGCGTGTATGGTGGCTGCAGGGCTGTGCTGGATCTCCATAAGGAGGGGAAGATCAAGATCATATCTTTTGATGCGGTTGAAAAGACCAGAAAGCTGGTGCTGCGCGGCATTATCGCCGCCACGATATGCCAGCAGCCCTTCCAGCAGGGTTCACGGCCGGTGAAGCTGATGTTTGATTATCTGACGACTGGGGTGAGGCCGGATGAGGCGATCCAGTATACGGAGACTTCTATTAAGATACGGGAGAATATATAGGGGGTGGGGCCGGATGGTTCGGGGGCGTGTGGAAGCGCATTAGTAATTCTTAGGCTCCGGCAGTGCAAAATGAGGGGAC